>JBDSLX010000282.1:0-2183 GCA_039916145.1 Verrucomicrobiota bacterium
ACGTTCAACACTGCTGACTTCGCCGCATTTTCCCGGCTCTCGTGCGTCAATCCGAATTTATTGGTTGCACAGCGATGAGGAGAAAGAGCGCTCAATGAGTTTTCCAAATTTGAATCTGCCGACCCTCGCTTCCCTGCAATCTGCGGCCGAACTCGTTCACAGCGTCATTCCACCGACGCCGCAAATCCGTTGGCCATTGCTGTGCGAACGCGTCGGCGCGGAAGTCTGGGTGAAGCACGAAAATCATAATTCCACCGGAGCTTTCAAAGTGCGCGGCGGGATTGTGTATCTGGAGGAACTCGTTCGCCAGCATCCCGACGTGAAGGGTGTTGTCTCGGCCACGCGCGGAAATCACGGACAAAGCATCGCGTTCTCGGTGGCGCGCAAAGGGTTGCGATGCGTCATCGTTGTGCCGCACGGCAACAGCGTGGAGAAAAATGCGGCGATGCGAGCGTTCGGCGCGGAATTGATCGAGCACGGTCACGATTTTCAGGCCGCCATCGAACACGCGGCCAGCCTCGCAAGAAATGAGAATCTGCATTTCGTGCCTTCGTACGATGAGCCGTTGATGCGTGGAGTCGCCAGTTACGCGCTCGAATTATTTCAAGCCGTGCCGGACCTGGACGCCGCGTATGTGCCGATCGGTCTTGGCTCAGGAATCTGCGGCATGATTGCGGTTCGCGATGCGTTGGGGTTGAAAACCGAGATCATCGGCGCGACCGCAAAAGAGGCTCCCGCTTATGCTGCTTCATTTCTCGCGGGTAAACCAATTGCCGCGAACGTTGGAAAAACAATTGCCGATGGCGTGGCGTGTCGCGTTCCCGATCCGCGCGCGGTGGAAATTATTCTTCGCGGCGCGGCGCGGTTGTTGTCGCTTGAAGAAAATGAAATCCACGCTGCCATGCGACACTATTTTACCGACGCCCATAATGTAGCCGAAGGCGCTGGCGCTCTGGCTCTCGCCGCGCTGCTCAAGGAACAAAGTTCAATGAAGGAAAAACGCGTCGCCGTAATTTTGACCGGCGGCAACGTGGATCGAAATATTTTTGTGCCGGTGTTGGGCGGAAATGATTAGAACCGCTTCATAAGGTAGGGCGGCGTTGCCGAGATTGTCTCAAAACTTTGATCTTCTTCCTCTCCCCATGAGGAACGAATGGGGAGAGGATCGAGGCGAGGGGAATTTTAAAACAAAACGCGCCTCCTCTCCCCGGGCCCTCTCCTCCATCCGATGGAGGAGAGGGAGAAAGCAGCGGGACTCTCGAAGTTTTGAGACAATCTCTGCCGCGCCGCCTTCCTGCCCAGGCAAAGCAGCAGCTTTGCCCTACCTAAAAACTTGTGAAACTGCATGGCCGGAACCAAAGCGACAGACTGAACGGCCGCAGACTTAATCTTTTCAACCTTTGCAAAACAGGCATGATCGCGCATGTGACTCGCGCAGTTATTCAACATCGGATTTTTTCCACGCCTGTTCTGGCGCTGGCAATTTTCGCGCTTGTCGTTTTCAACCTTCAGGCCGAGGCGAGTAAAAAATCTTCCGCAACAAAGTGGGTGACGTTGAACGATTGCCGATTTTTCTCAAACGCTTCCAATGACGGCGACAGTTTTCACGCAATCTACAATCAGCGCGAATTTATCTTTCGGTTCTACTTCGTGGACGCTCCTGAAACCGACGACGATTATCCAGACCGTGTTCGCGAACAGTGCAAATATTTCGGCGTGACGCGCGAGGAGAATTTTAAAATGGCCGAGCAGACAAAGACGTTTCTGGCCGCCGCGCTCCAAAACAAATTCATTGTCAAAACCCGCTGGCAAAACGCGATGGGTCGAAGCAAGTTGCCGCGCTATTATGCGTTCGTGGAAATTGGCGGAAAGGATTTGGCATCCGTCCTGATCAGCCGTGGTCTGGCGCGCGCCAAAGGCACTGTCGCCATCTTGCCGGACGGAACGCCCGCCAAAGATCACATGGCAAAATTGAAAAAGTTGGAATCCGAGGCGAAAGAAAAACAGATCGGCATCTGGGCGCTTTCTGCGGAAAACAAGGTGCCGTCCATGACGAAACCTGAAACGCCTCTACCATGAGCGCAGCCGACGACATTCCAAAACTCCGCATGGCTCCGAAGGAAACGGCGGAAGAACTGGCGCAGCGTTACGAGCGCGAAACGCGCCGCGTCCTCGATCAACGC
>JBDSLX010000283.1:0-10067 GCA_039916145.1 Verrucomicrobiota bacterium
TCAAACTTTTTATCGAGTGACCAGCCCGTAAATAAAACATCTGAGTCGGGAGTCCATTTCCTAAAAAGGCCAATAGCCATCATCGCGATCCTGGGATCTCTGTTGATGCAGGGCAAAACATTGGCTAAAATTCAAGTTGGTGGTTGCTGAATCTCATCTCATAAAATACTCTCTACGAAATACCGTTTATAAAAATTTATGAAAAAAATCTTTATTGGTTTCTTCGCGGCTGGTTGCATTTTTGTTCAAATTGTTCCGCTGTCTGGCGCGGATGTTCGTGTGGGTTTGGTTTCTTATTGGCCGTTGGATTCCGTTGATGCAACGACTACCGCAGACTTTGGGTTTGGTAATCATTTGGTTCTAAACAACATGGGTAGCACGAACCTGGTTGCGAGTCCGCATGGAATGGCGCTGACGTTCAACGGCTCCTCCACCTATCTGGGGATGGTGCATACAAATGATCCCGCCACATTGACGAATAACCTCGGCCTGCCGATTTATTCGGCGAAACGCTATACTGTTATGGCGTGGGTTAAAGGAGCAGCGGCGCAAAATAACCGGGTCGTTTTTGCAGAAGGCTCCAGTAGCTCGGGCAATCCATTCTTGCTGGTGGGAACACGCAATGGCACCGTTGCAACACCTTCGGGCGGGGTCAATGCAAGCATTCGGCCAAACTCCACGACACCCATTCTCCCCAATACCCTTTCGAGCAACATTGCTTTCGACGATAACTGGCATCATATCGCATGGGTGGACGATAATGGCGTCGGAAAAATGTATATCGACGGTCTCTTGGATGCAGCGGTTTATAATTACACTCCCGCAACGTTTAATTTGAACACGATTTCGGTGGGAGCGTTGCTACGAACTACTGTGGCCAACTTTTTTTCAGGAACGATTGATGAAGTTGCCCTCTGGGAACGTGCACTCACCCAAGCGGAAATTCAAGAGGTGGTAGCCAACGGCATCGTGACACCGATCCCCGTATTTGCTCCGACAATCACGAGTTTTTCCGATGCAAAAACCAACTATCCGGGCGATCACGCCAGATTCACGGTTACAGCTTTTGGTCCGCGTCCCCTTACGTACCAATGGAAGCGGGACGGCATTGCGATTTTAGACGCAACCAACCAGACCTACACACTTTTCCATGTCACCACGAGTGATTCCGGCGCGACGTTCACCGTGGACGTGACCAACGCGGGCGGGACCACCTCGAGCAATTCGGTTTTGACGGTTTTGGCGGACGCTCCGATTGACGTTCGCAACGGATTGCTCAGTTTTTGGCCATTTGAAGTTGCGACGAATACGCCGCCGACAACACCCGATCTTTACAGTCAGAATCATCTGACGCTCGTCTCGACGAATCCTGCCGTGACTTTCGACAGTAACAATCTCACTGGCGGGCAATTCGGCCAGGCTCTAGCATTCGATGGAATCGGCCAATATGCGCCGCGTTCCACCGGTCTTCCGATTTACAACAATACAAATTACAGCGTGTCGCTGTGGGTTAAAGGAAATGGAACGACCAATGGAATCGGCGCTCAGACTGCAACTGCGGCTCGTGTTTTTTCGGAAGCGTCCACTAATGGAAATAATCCGCTTTTTTCGATCGCGACGGATACAGCGGGCACAAACGGCGTCGCGACGATGTTCGTGCGCAACGACGCTAATTCGCCCTTGGTAAACGGCCGCAAATCTACGCGCATTGTTTTCAATGACGCCTGGCATCACGTCGTTTGGGTGGACAGCAACGGCCAAGGCAAACTTTACGTCGATGGCGTGCAGGATGAGACTGATTTTTTCTATATCCGCGGAATCTTGACTTTGAACACGACCACAGTAGGCGGAATTTTACGCGGTAATCCGTATGCGCCGCTAAGTTTTTTCAATGGCAGAATTGATGAACCAGCGGTTTGGAGCCGGGCGCTCAGTATCAGTGAAATCAACGACATTCGCGCCAATGGCGTTCCTCCGCCGATCGGAGCGATCGCGCCGTCCATCGTCTTACAGCCAGTGGACAAAACGAACAACGTGTTTGCGGGAGATACAGTCACGTTTTCGGTTCAGGCGAACGGAACCAGCCCGCTCAGTTATCAATGGAACCGGAATGGCTCACCGATTTCAGCCGGAGCAAATCCGACGGCGACCAACAACGTTTTAATTCTGACCAACGTGCAGCCGGCGGCCTCGGGCAATTTTTCCGTGACGGTGACAAACGTTGCCGGAAGCACCAACAGTATTACCGTTCAACTGACGGTTGTTCCTTACACGCCTAGCACGAACGGAGAAGTTTTGAAATTGGATTTTGACGATGACGACGTCCCGAATGTTAATCCGGCTTCTGGTTTTTCTTCCATGACACTGGGAGCGAGCGGCACAAACTTCAATGGTGTGGGAATCACTTTTGCGCCCTTGGGAAGCACGACGCTGGATGACCGCGACCGGCGCTTCAACGGAAATCCCAATGTCACGACCAACAATCCGCCACTCATTACTCACGCGGAAGTTTACGGTGACTTTATTTTCTCCACAAGCGCAAGCACGGATCCGACAGGCCTGCAAATTCTCATCCACCGGCTGGCACCCAACACTCAGTACGGCCTGACCGTTTGGTCGTGGGACAAAGATAATGTGGGCGACCGCATTGCCGATTGGGTCGAGACGGCGTCCGGCGTGACGGTCCCGATTGCAACCCCTTACACCTTCAACGGCAGCACGCCTATTTTACACGATTACGACGCCACGTTTGGGGCCTTGCTGACTTCTTCCCCAACCGGCCAGCTTCGAATCGAGGGCCGCAAGAGTGGCGGCTCGACTCTCGTCAGCATTTTTGTGAACGCCTTGAGGCTTGTTGCCAACCCGGTCATGCGTATTACGAATGCGGAGCACCTCAACGGAAATCTTCGCCTCACCATTGAGACGCAATATCCCGGTCAAGTTATTACGATTCAGGAAAAAACGGATTTAGGTTCGGGCACGTGGTCAACGCCGACCAGCGGTGGTGTTTTGGAAACACACGGGCCGATCGTAATTGCCGAGTTTCCGGCTGGCGCGAGCCAAACGTTTTATCGAGTGACCAGCCCGTAATAGAAAATTATGACGGGGATTCAATCTTTAAAACGAAGGAAAGCAAGCTGCGCTTTTACTTTGATTGAATTGCTGGTGGTCATCGCCATCATCGCGATTCTCGCAGCGTTATTGTTGCCAGCGTTGGCCAAAGCAAAGGATAAAGCGAAACGTGTCGTGGATTTGAATAATCTGGGAACCGTTTTGAAGGCTTGCACCATGTATGCAGGCGACAATCAGGAGAAATTCTTCACGGCCCGGCCAGCGGTGACGGGTGGGCTTCCGAATGTGCAAATCGCTCTGAATCCAATCGAAAAAGCAGCAGCGAAAGCCGCTGGGTTAAACGCCGATCAGCGCGGCGGAGTTTGGACGTGTCCAAACCGCCCGGGATTGCCACAAGAAGACACCAGCACCACTCCACCACAATGGCTGATCGGCTACCAATATTTTGGAGGAATTCCGATGTGGCAACCCGGAGTTGGCCCCACGGTCGAGTCTCGCAGCCCGGTGAAACTCAGTTTGTCCAAACCGAGTTGGGTTCTGGCAGCGGATACGACGATGAAAATCAATGGAACCTGGGGCGGCACAGACCCTGCGCGGCCGGAAGCCTACAAAGGCATGCCATCCCATCCCGGTAAAAACGGCACACCACTCGGCGGCACTCAGGTACACATTGATGGCTCGGCTCGCTGGGTGAATTTTAAAAACATGTATTATCTTCACAGTTGGGGTAGCTCTCGGCGCGCCTATTTCTTCCAGGAGGATGTCGGCGTTCTCACGAACCAACTTCAAAATCTCACGCCAAAAGCGTTGGGCGATTTGCCATGATTCCAATGCGGTCGTCCCATCCAAACATCCTTAACTCCCGGTGAATAATTTGCGCGGATCATTCGAGCTGCTTTCAACCACGGCCAAGTTTTCGTCAGTAAACCATCGTCGAGAATTTTTATTTCAATTGGAGTTTGCAGCCATCGCGGATGCCAGATTCGAAAGAAACGCGACTTGGAACCGCGTCGCGTGAACGCGGTGTAACGTTCCATCAAAAATTCTTCCAACGAATCCTTGTCGCACGGATTGAATTCACTGTTTGGATCAATTTCCGCAAAATATTCCAAGCGACCCGAAGTGTCCGCCACTGTTCCGCGTAATTCACCTTTTTCGTGTGCATGAAGATATTCAATTTTGCCGAAGCGATACGGCAGGCCAAAAGTTCCCGGACCTAGATGCACGCTCAGTGGATTCGACAACCATTCCGCCAGAAAATAAATTCCCGGCTCGCCGTTGTGTCGAACATAAGTTCGCACGTTGAGAAATTCGTGCGTCGCAATCGGTTTGAAAAGCCACTCGGTCAAATGTCCACCGAAACGCGGGCGCATTCGGCGCATCGTGAATGCGACCAAACTCACGTAAGCTTTGCCGTCGCGCAGGTCGAGTTGGAATGGAACTGCGCTCTGCAATATTTCGGGATCGATTTCGTAATGGATGAAAACCGCGCGCTCCCAATCGGCGAGAAAAAGCGGTTCGCCTTTGCGCGAAAGAATCCGTTCATGCGCTTCTTTATTGATTCCGCCGCTTGGTTCTCTTTCGAGTTCGCAGGCGTTCATAAATTTTATTTCACGTCTTGGAAACGAGATCCTTCAGTGCGTCTCGGAAAAACGGAAACCGAAATTGAAAACCCGATTCAATCAGCCGACCGGGGATGACGCGCCGACTTTTAAAAATCAATTCCGTTTCCGTCCGCAGAAAGAACGCGCCGATTTCCAACATCCATTCTGTCGCAGGCAATCCAAAGGGCGCGCGGCAAATTTCGCGGAATAACTTCATCATCTCCACGTTCGGCAACGGATTCGGCGCGCAAACATTCATCGGCCCGACAAGTTCTTCGTGGGATATAATCCACTCAACCGCGCGACAAAAATCTTCCTCGTGAATCCACGAAACGAATTGCTTCCCGCTGCCTTGTTTTCCACCGAGACCAAATCGGGTGAGGCGTCGCAACACGGGAAATACACTGTTGTGTCCGAGGCCAAGCACCATTGATGTCCGCAATGCCACTTTGCGCGTGCGGGGCGTGACGGCTTCATTCAACGCGCGTTCCCATGCTTGTGCGACTTCGACCGAGAATGCGTCTTTTGCATCTGTAGCAGAATCCATTTCCCGACTCGATTCATCATGCGGCTCGCCAAAAGTGTGTTTGTAAACGGTCGCTGTGCTGGAGTTCAGCCAGACGCGCGGCGGATTTTCACAGCGCGCAATCGCATCGCCCACTACACGCGTCGAGTAAACACGCGAGTCCATGATCTCCCGCCGATTCTTCGCGTTGTAACGACAATCCACAGAACGCCCGGTGAGATTCACGACTGACGTTGCGCCGTCGAGTTCACGAACCCAATCACCCAAAGTGCCAGCATCCCACGCGACTTCTCGCACGCCATCGGATCGAGATTTAGGCGAGCGCGTGAGAATGACGACCTCCCAACCAAACGTCGTAAAATGTTTCGCCAGCACTCCGCCGAGAAATCCTGAACCGCCTGCAATTACAATTTTCTTTTGCATTTGGATCTTCTCTTCACGCATTCGTCACAGCTTTTTGTTTGGCAGCGAGCAGGCACGACATGCTTGCGTTTCCGCAAAGTGGCGGCGGGCAACGTTCCAAAGAACGCGCAATTTCGTCGTCGTTTGACTTGCGCAGCCATTTGGAAAAGCCAGCTCGATTATTCGAAACGATCTCGAACATCTGACGCGCAAACGGCAGCAACAACGGACTGGAAAGTCGCAGCGACCATTCACGAAAATCAGCCAGGGCGTAAAGACACATAATGAAAGCGGCAGGGCCTTGATAAACCGCGCCGTCCTCGCTGGCCACGATCAGTTCGTTCGACGATTCGTATTTTTCAATTCCCGGGAGTTGGCAATGTGCTTCGGGCGAGCGCGCCGGAATAAATCTCAATTCTAAATAGGCTGATTGATTTTCCAGCCAACTCCTACACCGACGGCAGAACTGGCAGTTCGCGTCGTAAAGAACAAAAAGCTTTTGCATAATAAATCCTTCCTGTCGGCGTGCCACATGCACGCCGACAAATTACTTCATCAACTCGCAATCGGTTTGACGAAACCTTGCGGCGTGACGGGCGGCGGTTGCTTGTGCAAGAGTCCGCGTTTACGCAGTTTCGTAAAAACAAACAAATTGAAGAAGTGCATCCCACCCAATACCAGCAGCACGAGGCCAACTTTTGTGCTGAGGCTTTCGAGCGCTTCTTGCGGATTCGACGCGGCCGCTCCGTATTTTAACATCAGCGTGACGTATCCGATGTTGATTAAATAAAATCCGACGACCAAAAGATGGTTGACGGAATCGGCGAGCGGCTCGTTGCCCAGAAAACTATCCACCAGAAAAATGCGGCCACTCTTATGCAGCGTGCGAGCTACCCAGACGGTCAGAGCGACGCTGATGAGGAGATAACTTAGATACATTGTAATGAGCCAATTCATAATTTTCCTTTCTGTTTTTGGTTTGTTCTGTTTACGGAAATTCAAAGAAAGCACCGTGCCGTTCTCGAAATTCTCTCCGACGACAAAGCCGAAGATCACGCGGCGTAAAAGGACCGGGAGTTGGTAAACCTTTCCGAATTTGTTCGTCGGTGAAATGAATTTTAGGAGCGATGTCCGCCGGTAAAGCATCGCAACGTGGACACGCTTCCGCCAGGCCTTCCGCAAGCATCTGAACTTGTGCCGTCGAAACCAGCGGAACTGTCATAATTCTCTCCACAAACCAACCGAGAATGTAGTGAAACCAGATCGGCATTGGGAACATCAGGGGTCGTCGGTTGACCACATGTGCGACACGCCGCACTGCTTCGCGAAGCGTTAATACGTCCGGTCCAACCACCGCGACTGTTTTTCGCGAGAGCGCATTGCCCACCACGGAGGCTTCTACGATGCGAGTGACATCTTCCACCGCGTTTGGACGAATCGGTTTGTCTCTAAAACCGACGAAAGCAAAAATCGGAAATGTGTGAAATGCGTGGCTCAAATGATCGAGCATGTGATCACCCTTGCCGTAAATGACGCCACATTTGAAAACTGTGTAATCCTGTCCGCTGGCGCGAACAATTTCTTCGGCGGCCCATTTTGATTCGTGATAAGCCGAGCCGCAGTTCGGGCGGGCGCGCAGAAAACTGATCATGGCGATTTTTCGTACTCCAGCTTTGCGCGCAGCCGCCACCACGTTGCGAGTGCCTTCGATGTGAACGCGCCGGTAAGTCTGATGGCCGCACTCGCGATTGATCCCGGCGCAGTGCATGACAGAATCGCATCCGGCAAATGCTTGCGCGAGTTTGTCTGCGTCATCGAGACCCATTGGAATAAACCGCGCATTCGCAAGTTGATGAATTGTGGGATCAGTTCGATCATTGCCGCGCGCGATGAGGACGACTTCGTGGCCGTTGCCAAGCAACTGGCGCGCGATATTTCGCCCGACAAATCCGGTGCCTCCGGTGATGGCGATTTTCATTGATATCCTCCTTTCAACGCAGCCCACGCATAGACGATGGGAAGATAAGCAAAAACAATGTTGATGGCGTGATAACCAAGTCGTCGGTAGCCGTTTGTCAGGTACGGTTTTATGTCGAAAACAAACGTGGCTGCGAATAATCGCGCCGTCCAAAAGACGGCGAAGAATGCACACAACGCGCGCGCCAGATTGCCGCCAGCCGCCAAAGTGTCGGCGAATACAATTGTGATGACACAAAAACTCGCGAGGCAAAGCGCGATGAAGGAGTAATAAACCCAGAACAGTTGGCGAATGAATGGCGGCAGCACGGCGAGGTGCGAGCGCATATTCACGACACGCGGCATGAGCAAGCCCGCGCACATCAAACCGAGATGCAGCACACCGGCGATTTGCAGAAGCAGAGTGAGGTCGAGTTTCATATTGCCTTTCAGGTTGCGCCGATGGTCTGGAGCATCGGCAGGATTACGTTGCGAACAAATACGGGATGAAAAAGCCAATACGCTGGAGCAGCGGTGAGAGTGAATACGAACCACCAGCCGCGCGCGCCGCGTCCCAATCCAAGTGCGCAACCTGTGTTGCTCCGCTCGAACAAAACTCCGACGCCTTGCAGAAGAAAATAGGCGAAGGGCAAACCGTAACCGCCGCGTGCTGGAACCGAAATCGCAAGTTCGTGAATTACACCCGAAATCGCAAAGACACCGAGCGTCGCCCAGACAATTCCGGCGCGTCGTGCCAGTGGACGAAAAGCAAGATCGTAAACCAGTTTGTTAAACGCAGTATTCCATCGGGCGCCCCAAAAATCCGAAAGTGATGTCGCCGATAGTGGCGATTTCATCAGCGGTTCCGCCGCAACTCCGGCGCGTTGCCACACCAATGCAACCAGATGAAATAATCCGAAATGCAAGATGAGAGTTAGCCCGAACATTGCGATCCACGCATTGGCAATTGACTCCGTGGTTAGCGCAGTTTTCGCCGCAAGCCAGATAAGTCCTGCACCTGCGAAAAATCTTCCCGTTGCGAGGAACCATTCGGCGGCTTTAGGTTTTCGCTCATATTTCTCTGTGAGAATTTTTTTTGCGTCCATTCCAGGCCATGCGAACAAATAACCGAGCGAACGGACGTGGCCTGCGGTAGAAATCTTGACTTGAGCGCGTCGCCAAGTCAGCCACTTGCATCCGAAAAAAAAAGCCGTCACAAACACCCACATGAAAACCCATGCGGGTAAAAAATCGCGCAGAGTGAACGCTGCAATCGGTAGCAAGGCCAATGGAATCCAATCCATCCAAGTCTTTCGGTTTGTTGCAGCGCATGCGTTGTTGGCGCAATGCCGGTTGTTCGCGATGAAACGATAGATTGCGCGACAGAATAAAATCACGCCGGGAATTTTGCTCATCATCCACGCGGGCCAAGCCCACCAAATCTTTCGCGCGATTTCCATCACGGCATCCGCTCCGCCAAAAATTCTGCCATCCGCCCGCATGAGCCGCATTTCTGCCAGCGCAGTCGCAGGAGTTAACCCTAATCGCTCTTTTGCCCATGTAGTTTGTAATGGGACAAATTTGAAGTTGCGCCGATTCAACAAACGCTCCGTGCGACGGAGCCAACGAAGGCACAACGCACATTCCGCGTCGTAGAAAATCCATCCAATCGGCTCTTTGCCGTTTTTGTCTGTCATTTCAGTATTCACAGAAATTCACTTTTAAAAAAATTATTTTCCGATGCCGAGCAACTTGCGCGCTTTGTCGCCGAGTTTTACAAAACGGGTCAGCGCGCTGGTGGGCCACAGGCGAATTTGGCCGTACCAGGCGGTCGTCATGACAAAAAAACCGTGCAGATCGCGGAGGCGTTGCTCGGTGTATTCGTCGGTTTCCTTGTCTTTGTCGGCTTCCTCTATGCACTCGCGTAAAAGAACCAGAGTCGGATCAATCTCACGTTTTTTCCGTTCATCGAGGACGACGCGGAACATTTCCCAGACATCTTTCATCGACTCAAAATGGTCGCGTTTATCGCCGAGAACGTGGACGAGCTTCACGATCCCCCACCCTTGCAACTCCTTAAGACTGGTGCTGACGTTGGAGCGGGCGACGCTGAGCGTGTCGGCGATGGTTTCGGCGTTGAGCGGTTTGGGCGACATGAAAAGCAACGCGTGAATCTGCGCGACGGTGCGATTAATGCCCCAGCGCGTTCCCATCTCCCCCCAGTGGAGGATGAATTTTTGTTGAACTGGACTGAGTGATTTCATGTATTTCTGTCTAAACAGAAATTACAGAACTACAGCGCAGAATGCAACTGTCATTTTTTCTGTTGCCGTCCCCTAAATCGGAGCGCGGGCTTAAGCCCGCTTCAACGCAGGTGATTCTGTTGGTTTTAATCGTTCTTTCGATTCCAAAGTCGAAGCGGCGTGAACGCCGCGCTCCCTTTGGTATTTACGAAATGACTTCATTCATGGCGCTGAGATATTTCGACGAGGTTGGGATTGCTGCCC
>JBDSLX010000284.1:0-3656 GCA_039916145.1 Verrucomicrobiota bacterium
GAATCTGGAGTCGCAGTAAATATTCCGGCGGCGCATTTGCGGATGTTGTTGAAGCCAAAACCGGAGTTGAGGAAAAGCAACTGGTTGCACTGTTGAAAAAGCAAACTGAGTTGCCTCAAGATTTTCACCCGCATCCGAAGATCGAAAAATTTCTCGAAACGCGTCGCAAAATGTCTGAAGGAAAAGCGCCGCTCGATTGGTCTGCTGCGGAAGCATTGGCCTTCGCGAGTTTGGCCACCGAAAATTTCCGCATTCGTCTCAGCGGACAGGATAGCGGTCGCGGAACTTTCACTCAGCGTCACGCCATTCTTCACGATTACGATGACGGCCATCGCTACATTCCGCTGCAACATTTGTCGGAGAAACAAGCGCGTGTCGAAATTTTAAACAGTCCGCTTTCCGAAACAGGCGTGCTCGGCTTCGACTACGGCTACAGTCTTGATTATCCAGACGGCTTGATTTTGTGGGAAGCGCAGTTCGGCGATTTCGTGAACGCGGCGCAAGTCATCATCGACCAATTCATCGTGAGCGCAGAGGATAAATGGCGTCGCCTTTCGGGAATTGTTCTTTTGCTCCCGCACGGTTTTGAAGGGCAGGGACCGGAACATTCCAGCGCGCGTCTCGAACGTTTTTTGTCGCTCGCCGCTGAGGATAATATCCAAGTCGTTTATCCGAGCACACCCGCGCAATATTTTCACTGCCTGCGTCGGCAAATGATTTCGCCCTGGCGCAAACCACTCGTCGTCATGACGCCAAAAAGTTTGCTACGTCATCCGCAATGCGTTTCAAGCTTGAGCGAACTGGAGCAGGGGAGTTTTCAATACGTCATTCCCGACTCGCAAAAACTGAGCGCGAAAATCAAACGCATTTTGCTTTGCACTGGAAAAATATTTTACGACTTGCAGAAGCACCGCGAAGAAATGAAATGCAACGACGTTGCGATTCTCCGTCTCGAACAACTTTATCCGTTGAATGAACAAGTTTTGAAATCGGTTCTCGCAAACTTCGACGACGCGACTCCAGTATTCTGGGTGCAGGAAGAACCGGCGAACATGGGCGCATGGCCGTTTTTGCGTGTGACCCTTGGAGAAAAATTATTTGGACGATTTTCTTTTTCGCTCATCAGCCGCGAAGAGTCCGCAAGTCCGGCGACTGGTTCGGCGAATCGTCACAAACATGAGCAGCAACAGATTTTAAACGAAGCTTTCAAATAGATTATGGCAATCGAACTCAAAGTACCTGAAGTCGGTGAATCCATCACCGAAGTGGAAATTGGCGACTGGTTGAAAAAGGAAGGCGATGCCGTCGCGAAAGACGAAAACGTTGTGATGATTGAATCGGAAAAGGCGACGGTCGAATTGTCTGCGCCGGATGCGGGGAAGATTTCCAAAATTTTAAAACGCAAAGGCGAGGTTGCAAAAGTCGGGGAAGTCATCGGCTTGGTGGAAAGCAATGGACAAGCGTCTGCTGAAAATAAAAAGACCGCCGAAGAAAAACCGAAGGCGAAGGCTCCGGTTGAGAAAACTGCTCCAGCGAAAGTGGAAACCAAACCTGTTGCGAAAATTGCGGAGAAAGAAATCAAGAGCGCAGACATTGGCGGACGTTTACGTAAGGAAAGTGCTGCCAGCTTCCAGCTGGCAGAATCGGAACTGCCGGCTGGAAGCCAGCAGCACGTTGCCGGACGCGAAGAAGAGGTCGTTCCGATGACTTTGTTGCGTCGCACGGTCGCGAAACATTTGGTCGAAGCACAGCAGACGATGGCGATGTTGACCACGTTCAACGAAATCGATTTGTCAGCGGTCATCGCGCTGCGAAAAGAATTTCAAGAAAAATTTCTGGAGAAACACGGAGTGAAGCCCGGCTTCATGTCGTTCTTCGTCAAGGCCACGATTGAGGCGCTGAAACTTGTTCCGCAAGTGAACGCGGAAATTCGCGGCAATAATATTGTTTATCACAACTACTTCGACATCGGCGTGGCGATTGGCGGTGGAAAAGGTCTGGTCGTTCCCGTTTTGCGAAATGCCGAACGCATGAGTTTTGCTGAAATCGAAATTGCCATCGGCGATCTGGCGAAGCGCGCGAAGGAAAATAAATTGAAGCCGGACGAATTACAGGGCGGCACGTTCACGATCAGCAACGGCGGTGTTTACGGCTCGCTCCTTTCCACGCCGATTGTGAATCCTCCGCAGAGCGGAATTCTTGGGATGCACACGATTCAGGAACGCCCCGTCGCCATCGAAGGACAAGTTGTCATCCGCCCGATGATGTATGTCGCGCTGAGTTACGATCACCGCATCGTCGATGGCCGCGAAGCCGTGACATTTTTGAAAGCTGTCAAAGACGATATTGAAAAGCCCGCGCGAATTCTTTTGGAAGTTTAGATGGCAGATGAAATTGTCTTCAGTTGGAGAGATTTGCAAAAAACTTTTTGAGAGATTCTAAAACGTCGGGACGATCACACAAAAAACGGTCGGTCAATGGTTTAGTCACGGGATAGTTTAGATCATTCTTGGGACGGAAGATTTTCCATTCCTTGTCGTCAACTCGCCAATCGCCAATTCGGAAGCCGTAATAGTCGATGTGTTTCACGCCCATCTCCAAAGCTGCTTTTGACACGGCGATGATTTGCTCGGCGCTGGGAACTTTTTTGCCAGGGACATTCAAGGCTGCATTCGCCGCCCAAAATGTATAAATGATTTTTTTGTTATGGCTGATAACGCCGCGAAGTTCTCCGAGAATTCGCCGGGTTACTTTGAGCGCGTTATCCAATGCGTTTGGAGCATCCCAGCGGAAGGCGGGATAAGTTCCAGCCGCATCGAAGTCGCTGGCCACGCTGCCGAAATCCAAACCAAGAATGTCCTTCATCGTGATGGGCCGAGAACTGTCGCTGACTTTTCTTTCGCGTCCCAAAATGTATTCGCCGTCTTCGAGATAAATTTCATGTGCCGACGATTTATCTATTGCTCGGATAAAATGAATCGTGTCGTGCGACCATTCGCGCAGCCAGTGCAACCGCGCCTCGCACCAATCGTTCCAGCGAATTTCCTGATTGGCGATTATCTCCCGTGGCGGTTCGATCTTTTCCCAATTTTTAAAGCCCGTCTGCCAGGATTTTTCCAAGTGAGAAAGTGATTTATATTTTCGGCGCAGCCATTTTTGAAATTGTGCGATGTCGTAAGGCGAGTAGCTCACGAAGCTGCCGCGCGTCGCGCTTTTGTCTCCGTTCAACGAACCAACCGGCCCGATGCCAAACGTGTCGTCAAAAAGATAACCGGCGAACGCCGGATGACTTTTGTAAGCAGTGGCGATTTGTTGCAGATATTCTTTCCACTGCGTTTCGCGCCATTCGCGATGGAACAAATTAAAAGTGAAAAGACGATTGCCGCGATTATCCACCTGCTGGAATTCCGTTTTTCTTGGCAGGCTGTTGTGAACCGGATGCCAGATGAAAAGATAGGCTTTCAAGCTGTGCCGCGCACACAGATCAAGAGCAGTTTTCGTGTTGGCTTGTTGTGATAGAACTGCGGCCGAATCAAGTCCCCAGCAAAGAATCAAATCGGTGAACCCGGTTTGCGAGATGACTTTAAAATCCTGCTCCCAATTTTCTTTGCCGATGGAATTCAGCCAATACCAGGTGCTGAAGCGAAGTTTTTTGC
>JBDSLX010000285.1:0-4963 GCA_039916145.1 Verrucomicrobiota bacterium
AAAAAGATCGGCCCGATGCTTTGGGCGCCGGAAATCAGCGCGACCTCCGACACCTACAAAAATTTTCTGCAACAGTTCATTCCGCAGTTCAAACAATTCATGGAAGAGGAAAAGATCCTGGAGAAATCTTTTTTCCATTGTGCCGACGAACCAGACGGCGACGTGCAAATGGCGGACTACCGCAAAGCCCGCGCGCTGCTCAAGGAACTTGCGCCCTGGATGCGCGTGATGGACGCGATGAGCGATGTGCGTTTTGCCACGGAGAAACTTTCTGACATGCCAGTTCCCAGCATTGTCACCGCGCCGGAATTCACCAAAGCCAATTGTCCGGCGTGGGCCTATTTTTGTTGCGGCCCGCGCGACCGTTTTTTGCAGCGGTTACTGGACACACCGCTGCCCAAAATTCGCATGGCCGGATGGCTCTTCTACAAGCTGGGCGCAAAAGGTTTTTTGCATTGGGGTTACAACTACTGGTTTGTCTTTTGCACCGCGCAGATTTCCGATCCGTTCCTGGACGCGGCGGTAGGTGCATGGCCCAGTATGCCTTTTGGCGATGCATTTGTCGTTTACCCCGGAACCGATGGGCCGATTGATTCCATTCGCTGGGAAGTGTTCGCGGAAAGTTTGCAGGATTATGCGATGTTGCAGACCGCCGGACTGAAACCGAACGACCCACTGCTGGGGTCGCTCAAGGACTACCAAAGTTTTCCTAAGACCGAAAAATGGCTTGCGGAAGTCCGGACGAAAATCCTGTCCTAATTTTTCAAGAGATAATTGTCCTCGAACGCGGAAGTCGTTCGTTGTGTATTTAAGCGGGTGCGTTTGCTCGTGAAACGTCGGTTGATTGAAAACCAATTTATTATGGTCAAAAAAATACTTATCGGGCTTGTCGCCGTAATCGCAATTGTTCTTATTGTTGTCGCCACACGACCAGCGGAGTTCCGTGTGGAACGCAGTGCCACCTTGCCGGCTTCGCCTCAGGCGTTGTTCGAGCATGTGAACGATCACCGCAAGTTTGCCGTTTGGAATCCTTTTTTGAAACTCGATCCCAACGTGAAGAATACCTACAGCGGCCCGGATTCCGGCATTGGCGCCGTGTGCAGTTGGGATGGCAACAAAGACGTGGGCGCCGGGAGTTGCACCATTGTTGAAAGCAAGCCCGGCGAACTGGTGCGTTGTCGGATGGACTGGAAACGGCCGATGGAAGGCACCGCGACGGTTGATTTCACCTTCAAACCCGACGGCGACAAAACCCTGGTCACGTGGACGATGTATGGCAAAAATGGTTTTATGGGCAAATTGATGAGTCTATTCATCGATTGCGACAAAATGTGCGGCCCGCAATTTGAGAAGGGACTCGCCAGTCTCGGCGAAGTGGCCACCGCGACCGCCGTTGCGCCGAGCCATTATCCGAATACCTTGTTCTGTCGCGCGGCCAATGGGACAAAGACGTGTCAAAGGAAGAGATCGACGTTGCTATCACTAAATTTTACGACTGGCTGGAGCGAAACATTGAGGCGAGGACGATGAAGATGGGAAGTCGGCTGAGCCGCGAGCGTGCAGTTGTTTCAAAGGCGGGCATCGTCACGGATGGGCCGTTTGGTGAAGCCAAGGAAATCGTGGGCGGCTACTGGTTTATCGTGGCTCGCAATCTTCACGAAGCGGCAAAACTCGCCGCGCAGAACCCGTGTGCTCAGCACGGACTCAGTTTTGAGATTCGTCCGCTTGAGGCGGAACGGGCTTCAGCCTACAAAGTAGCGAACGAGACCCCGACGGCGGAGTGAGAGAGTTCTTCGGGAATCGAATGCCCAACCTATTTTTTGTTAAGCTAAACACCGGTGCGCAATCATTTCTCAATCGGGTGAATTGTTCGGCGGGCGCGCCTTCGGCGCTTTAAGCAGAGGTCACTTCGCAACGTCCGCGCTCTGCCGGGCGCGCTTCGCTTTTTTTGCGCTTTTTCCGGACCCGTCACCGGTGTCTCTTTTTCCGGCGGCGGGATTCAGTTCATCGAGGACTTTTTGCAAACGTGCACGCGCCGATTTCGCTTCGGCGTTTTCGCTGCCGACCGCGACCAGCTTCTCCTCGAATGGCGCGCCATGCATGTCAAAGAGTTCGCCGACTTCATTCAACTTCCAATTCATCTCGCGGACGTACCAATGCTTTCCAAGCTCAACAAAAATCCAGTCGCGCGGTTTTGCCTCCTTGCCGCCCCGGAGTTGCGACGCGAAACTATGGCCGTCAATCGTCACGTTCTTCGGCAAGTTCGCTCCCGCCAGTTCGGCAAAGGTCGGCAGGTAATCGCTGAAATCCATCAGTTCTTGGGAAACTTTTCCGGACGGAGTTGTGCCCGGCCAATTGGCGATCATCGGCACCAGACTCCCGCCTTCCAGCATCTGGCCTTTGTGACCGGAGATCATTTTTCCATTCACCGGCGAACGTTCGAAAGCGCCTTTTGCCGTGCCATTGTCTCCCACGAAAATAAGCAGCGTATTCTCGCGCAGTTTCAGGCGATCCAGTTCATCGACCAGTTTTCCGACGAGCTTGTCCATGTAGGCAATGTTGTCGCTGTAAAAATCTTTGCTGTCCGGTTTGCTGTCGGGTGTGCGGAGAATTTCGCCATGCACATGCGACATCGCGTAATGCACGTAAAACGGCTGGTCACGATGGCGCTTAATGAAGTCGATCAGAAAATCGTGCATTACGTCCGGCATGTATTTATCGCCCAGTTTTTTCTCCTGACCGCTGAGCGAATACGTTTTGCCGCGCGCCTGGCTGCTCCAATACGCGCCGCTGCCTGGAAAACGCAGATATTCGTCGAACCCGAAATCGCCCGGTTGCAATGGCAACTGACTCCATTTGCCAATCTGCGCGCTGACATAACCCGCGGGCTTCAGCACTTTGGGGAGCATGGTTTCGTTTTCAGGTTTGATGAGCGACCCGCTGCCATTCCCGGTCATGCCCGTGCGAAAGGCGTAGCGTCCCGTGAGAATTTGCGCGCGCGAAGGGCCGCAGAGCGGCTGGGCGAAACAATGTTGAAAACGAATTCCACCTTTGGCCAGCGCGTCGATGCGGGGAGTTTTGAAATTATCCGCCCCGTAACAACTGACGTTTCCAAAGCCAAGGTCATCGGCCAGAATATAAATGATGTTCGGCTTGGCCGCTTTGTCCGCAGCCCCGGATCTGAGAGCGGTTAAAAAAAGAAAAACAAAAACGGTGAGAAAAGATTTCATCTGTTGTCGCAGACGGGAAGGAGGAGAGCTTAGTTACAAACAAGAAACCGCGACGGCGGCGCATTGTAGTTTGAATTGTCGCAGCAACTCTCGTGAAGGCGTCGGACAATGAACGCGCCGTGAATTTTGGTCAAGTTGAGAAAACTAACGTCTGTTTTCAAATTGGCCCTTTAACAACTCGTGCCGTTCGTGGAGTAACGGATAAAATCGCTTTCACCACTTGGTGCCAACTGTTACAAACCGCGCATGGCAGCAAAACTTTCCATCGGTTTTCTTGGCGCGGGCAAAATGGCGACCGCGCTCGCCAAAGGTTTTATTCAAGCGGGACTGACGACGCCCAAACAAGTTATCGCCAGCGATCCGATGGATGCGGCGCGAAAATATTTTGCCAAAGAAACCGGCGCGAAAGTTTCCAACTCAAATCTCGAAGTCGTTCGCTTCGCCAATATTCTCGTGCTCGCGGTGAAGCCGGGAAATGTGGCGGAATTGCTTCAGGAAGTTCGCGGAAGTTTTACCGAAAAACATTTGCTCATCTCCATTGCGGCGGGAGTTCCCATTGCGAAACTGGAAAGTGGATTGAGCAATTCAGCGCGAGTCATTCGAGTGATGCCGAATACGCCCGCGCTCGTTGGTTCATCGGCGACAGCTTTTGCGCTGGGAAAATCTGCCAACGCGGACGATGCGAAACTTGCGGAGAAACTTTTTTCAGCAGTCGGAATAGCATTCCAATTGAAAGAATCTTTGCTCGACGCGGTGACGGGTTTGAGCGGCAGCGGACCGGCATACGTTTATCTGATGATTGAAGCGTTGAGCGATGGCGGCGTCGCTGCGGGCTTGCCGCGTGATGTGGCAACGAAGCTCGCGGCACAAACAGTTCTCGGCAGCGCACAAATGGTTTTGGTAACCGGACAACACCCCGGCGTTTTGAAAGACATGGTGACGAGTCCCGGCGGAACGACGATTGAAGGCTTGCACGAATTGGAAAAAGGAAAAGTGCGCGGCGCATTCATCAATGCGGTTCGTGCCGCGACGGAGAAATCCAAAAAGCTGGGGCAAGGTTGAAATGAAAAGAGACACCCGAACATCTGCCGCGTTTGGAGTTCCGCCTTTAGGCGGTTTGCGGACCATATTTTCAGACCGCCTGAAGGCGGAACTCCGAACATGAACTTTTCGCCACCATCGGAAAAACAATCGCGCGTGATTTGGTTTTCGCTCACGGCACTGGCGGTGGCGGCGATGCTTCTTCTCGGTGGATTAGTGATTTGGGGATTCGGCTGGCTCGCGAACAAACTTGCTTCGGTAATTTTCCCGTTGGCCATCGCTGCGGTGCTGGCCTACTTGCTCGATCCGCTCGTGGACTTCCTGGAACGTCGCAAGGTTCCCCGAACGCGCGCCATCCTGCTCGTGTTTTTTGTGCTGCTGATGGTCGTTGTCATTCTGCTGGCGACGGTTGTGCCGCAATTGATTGTTGAAATCAAAAGTCTGGTGCAACAGACACCCGAATATGCGGCGCGATTGCGAAACTATGTAACCGACAAACTCGCGATGTCGCCATGGGCGGCGCGCGCTCGCGAAGCGCTGGCCACGGACATGGGCACATCGGTGCAAAACTGGCTGGCCTCCGTCGCGCCTCTGGTCGGCGGCTGGTTGTTTCTCCAATTTCAACGCGCGGCTTCCTGGATTGGTTTCATCATCGGACTCGCGCTCGTGCCAGTTTATCTTTTCTATTTTCT
>JBDSLX010000286.1:0-3755 GCA_039916145.1 Verrucomicrobiota bacterium
GGTTTTTTCTTCGTGGCCATGCAATTCACCTCCAATCAATTTAAAAATTGTTTTGTGGTTCACGGCACTTTATGTAACGAGAATTTTTTTCAATGACTAGTGTTTTGTTAGAAAACTTTTCGCCAGAGAAAATATTTTTTCCTTCGAAATAAAATTTACGCGCCAAATTTATCGAACATTTTTGCGTTCGCTTGCATCAGTCGCATCAAAAATTTCGCTTCAAACACTCCCAGGGAACCGGCGTTCGCTCCAGTTTCCGTGAAGCGCTCCAATTTGTCCGAGCCGGAATAGGCGGACGTGAGCAGCACCGGTTGCGGGTGCCACGAATGTCCTTTGACCGCGCACGGAGTGGAATGATCTCCCGTGATCGCGAGCACGTCGGGTTTCTTCTTCAGCAAAATCGGCAAGGCCGCGTCGAAATCTTCAATCGCTTTTTTCTTCGCCGCAAAATTTCCGTCTTCGCCGTACATGTCGGTGTATTTGTAATGAATGAAAAAATAATCGTAGTTATTGAACTCGGCGGCGTAGCGCTCAAATTGTTCCGCAATGGTTTGTGGCCCTTCGATTTTTTTCATGCCGACCAGTTGCGCGAGTCCTTTGTACATTGGATAAACCGCCAGACACACCGCGCGCAAACCGTAGCGTTCTTCAATCGTCGGCATCGCCGGTTGATGCGCAATGCCCCGCAGCAAAAATCCATTCGCCGGTTTTTTCTTAGCGAGCAACGGCAAGGCAACTTTGTAAAACTCTGCAATCAGCGTCGCCGCTTTTTGTTGTTTCGCGGACTGCGCATCGGTCGGATGCACGACGGGAATCGCCGCGCCTTCGCGATTCGGATCTGCATCCGTCAACGGCCCTTCCAAACCTTGCCCACGAAAAATCACGACGAAGCGATGTCCTTTGCCCGCTTTGATGATGACTTCCGCATCGCCAATTTTCTTAATTTTCTTCGAGAGAACATCACAGAGTTCTTCGCAAATTTCAGTTTCGATTCGTCCCGCGCGACGGTCGGTTACAATTCCTTTTGCATCGAGCGTGCAAAAATTAGCGCGCGCCGCGACATCGCCTGCTTTCAATTCCAAACCAAGGCCAAGCGCTTCAATGACGCCGCGCCCTACTTGAAACTCGAGCGGGTCATAACCAAACAAACCCAAATGCCCCGGCCCGCTGCCCGGAGTAACGCCCGGAGCAACCGGAATCATCCGGCCTTGCGCGGAATCTTTTGAGAGCGCGTCAAGATTTGGCGTCTTCGCGGCTTCGAGCGGCGTCATGTAATTGGTTTGTTTGGTCGCGATGTCGCCGAGACCATCGAGGACGATGAGCGCAAGTTTAGCATTCGTTTTAACCAACAGTTTTGAGTAGAGAGAATCGAGGTTCATAAAAATTTATCCGTGAATTTCACCGCCAGAGTGCATCCCGACAACGGCGCGATACTGTGCGCAAGCAGTTTTGCATCGTCAAGAACGTGCTGCCGACTTTCAGTCGGCAGAAGACGCAATCAATTTCCATGGCGCTCGAAATGCGCGATGTCTTTTTTCCGACTGAAAGTCGGCAGCACGTTGCCGCTCGACAACGCCACTTTAAACTTTGAAAATCACGCGCAATGTCCGAAGTCATTCTGGAGAAACTCAGCAAAATTTTTCTGAACAAAGCTGGCGATGTCCACGCCGTCAAAGAACTCAGCCTCACAATTCCATCCGGAGAACTTCTCGCGATGGTTGGGCCTTCCGGCTGCGGAAAAACGACGACGCTGCGATTAATCGCTGGCTTGGAAGAGGCGACGAGCGGTTCGATTTACATCAACAGCAAATTGGCGAACAACATTCCTGCGAAAGATCGAGATGTCGCCATGGTTTTTCAAACGCCCGCTTTATTTCCTCACATGACGGTTTTTCAAAACATGAGTTTCGGTTTGATGCTGCGAAAATTTTCCAACGCCGAAATCGAAAAGCGCATTGGCGAAGCGGCGGAACTTCTTGGATTGAGTGACAAGTTGAACGCGCGCCCCAACGAACTTTCCGGCGGCGAAGCGCAACGCGTTTCCCTCGGACGCGCGCTCGTTCGCCAACCGAAACTGTTTCTTTTGGACGAACCGCTTTCCAGCGTCGATGCGCCCATGCGCAAACAGTTGCGGCAACAAATCGTCCAGATTCAACAATTGTTGAAAGTGCCGATGATTTATGTGACCCACGATCAGCGCGAAGCTTTGGCAATCGGACATCGCATCGTCGTGCTGAATCGCGGCGAGCTTCAACAAATTGGAACGCCCTCCGAAATCCTCGACCAGCCCGCGAACAATTTTGTCGCGGAATTCTTCAACCACGAATTTGGAGTGCTGTGACTTGTCACCGCTTTTGCTGCTTGGCCGACTTGTCGGCCAAGCAGAGCCTCGTTCAGCGGCTCGCAGAAACTTCCTGCATCCAGGTGTGATTCCAACTGGCGGTCAACCGGTTTGTCTCTCCGTAGCCGCGCTCGCCAGAGCGTGGTGTTCGTTGAAAAAAAGGTTCACGCCACCCTCTGGCGAGCGCGGCTACTAACTGGGCTGACCGCCACTTCAAATCACACCCCCTGCATCCAGCGCGCTTGACGGCGACCAGTCGCCTGCCAATAGCGGCGAGAACTCGCCGCACTCCAAAACATTTCTTGGTGTCTCCGTATTCTGGTGGTTAATTCCAAACTGAATGAGTTCTCTTTCCCTCCATGAATTGCACGTTGGTCTGAATGCGCAATTTTCCGAAGTCAACGGCACGGAAGTCGTCGCGCATTACGGTGATTGGCTCGCGGAACATGCGGCTTTGCGTGATTCAGTCTGTGTTCTCGATTTAAGTTTTCGCGGAAGACTGTGCTTGCTCGGCGCGGATCGGCAGAATTTTCTCAACGGCCAGGTCACGAACAACGTGAAGGATTTGCCAGTTGGCCAAGGTTGCTACGCCGCCATCATCACGGCGAAGGGGAAAATGCAATCCGACCTCAACATTTACAATTTGGAAAATGAAATTTTGCTCGATTTCGAGCCAGGTCTTTCCGCAACGGTGGAGCAACGTTTGGAGAAATATATTATCTCTGAAGATGTGCAGATCGTGGATGTCGCGCCGCATTATGGATTGCTGAGTGTGCAAGGGCCGAAATCTGACGAGGTTCAACGTGCTGCCGACATCTTGCCGGCAGATTCTGCCAGCGAGACGCTGGCAGCACGCTGTTTCGCCAGCATCAAACACGAAACACTCGGCGAAATTTATCTGATGAATCAGCCGCGCATTGGAACCATCGGTTTCGATTTGTTCGTTCCCTCAAATTCACTCGGAGCCGTTGCAGATAAACTCATTGCCGCTGCCAAACAAGTCGGCGGATGCGCTTGCGGATGGGATGCACTCGAAGTTGCACGAATCGAAGCGGGCATTCCTCGCTTCGGCGCGGACATGGATGAAATGAATTTACCGCCGGAAGCCGGTTTGGATTCACGCGCCGTCAGCTACACGAAAGGCTGCTACATCGGTCAGGAAGTCATCGCGAGAATTCGCACTTATGGACAAGTGGCCAAAGCGTTGCGCGGATTGCGGCTCGCCGATGATTTGAAAACTTTGCCAGTGAAAGGCGATAAACTTTTTCTCGGTGAAAAAGATGTGGGCTACATCACCAGCGCAATCACCTCACCAACTTTCGGGGCAAACATCGCGCTCGGCTACGTCCGCCGTGAAGGAAATAAAATTGGAACAGAATTGATTTTGCGAAAACAAGACGGTGAGAGCGTGGTG
>JBDSLX010000287.1:0-11214 GCA_039916145.1 Verrucomicrobiota bacterium
CGATTTGTCCCCTTCACTTTGGAAATGAAATTCCGAAAGCAAGCCAAGCAAAGATGCGACGGCTTCAGCCAGTGGAACATCATCGGGACGGTCGCCTTTAATAATCAGCAAACCCGTTTCCAAATTGTAACCACGCGAACAAATTTTTAATCCGTCCAGTGTTTCAATAATAATGGGACAATTTACAAGGCCAGTGATCGGCGGTAACAAATCCGTCGCCGCTTGGCAGTCCAGAATAGCGCGGGAAGTTTCCTCCGGCATAACTGCCGGTTGCTTTACGGGTTGACCGCCACGCCCCACACGCCACGCCCAAAAATCCGCGTAATTTTCAAACAGACTTCGCGCTCCACTTGGTCGCACGGGTTCAAGCACCGATGCGCCATTCATTCCGCGCTGAAGCGAAACAACGGCTTTGCCCCTCGTGAATAATTTGTGACGCGGAGCAATCAGTCCAAAAAGGTTTGTGGCCGCTTCGGTGATCGAAGTATTTCCACCGGGCAAAATTATTTCCGGCAAGTTTGAATTAGTTCTCGCTTGCAGCTGTTTTTCTTCAATTTCCGGCACGTCCAAAATTTCAGGCGATTCGAGTAAATGATTCATCGTGCCTGCTCCATTGGTTTGAAGTTCAAGAAATAAACCGTCTGCCGTTTCCCGTTGTCCCGTGTCCCGTCTGGCATCCTGACGAATTGCGATTTTGTCCAAGTGGCCGGGTCTGCGCCGATGCTGACGGCATAGCGAAAGAATTTTGTCACCTTGTCATCGGGTTGCCCGTAAACCAAAAACCAGCCGTGCAGACTTTTTCCCGCTGAGTGAACAGCGCAAACGAGTGGAGCATATTGCGCAAGATGAATCAGGATTCCCGCGTGATCGTCGGTTGCGCCCTTATCAAATTCGCAAATGAGAAACCGCCGGTCGTCCGTGTTGTTTAACGTGTGTTTCGATTCACGCCCGTCTTTCGTTAAACCTGACAGGGCAGACATCGGCGACGGTACAATCAATTGCAGCTTTGAAAGTTCGCCGCGCCATTCTTCACGCGGTTTCGTGTCGAAAACTGAACTGGATTTGCCGCAACACAAAAGCGGATTGCCGGGAAATAATCGGTCAATGATTTCTTCCGTGTGTGAATGGTTGTCCTCGATGCGAAAGGGCGAGAGTTCCCAAAGGTCGGCCAGTCCGCCATTGTCGCGAATGATTGCGGCACGTTGTTCCTCGTTCACGCTCGGCCATTTTGATTGCGGCTTGTGAACGGTTGCGCCCTTTGTCGGCTCCCATGCGCAAGCCAAAGAGCTTTGCACTGCGTCCATGATCTCCTTGCGCGATACGTGTCTGCCACAAGTCGAAACCTTGCTTTCCAATAACGAAACAATTTCACCGGCAGGCAAATGCGCGTGAAGCTGGCGAGCAACTTTGAAAAGCCATGTGTGAACGCCTGAACCAGCAATCGGCGGCGAGGCAAGTAAGTCGCGAAGGAACGGGGGAAGCTCGCGAGTCATGCGTTTTCCTTTTGATAGGGTCGCAGATTCCAGAGCGGACACGCGTACGCCGCGCATCCGGCGATTGCGGCCCGGTCATAGCCAACGCATTCGTGACAGAAGGCTTTGATAGCCTGCCGAGGCGACGCTTTTTTTGACCAGCAACGCGCTAGAAGGCTTCGGGCTGATGTTGGACAGCTTTCCAATCGTCCAGCGCGTTTGGCGGTGATTTTGTCGCTGGTAGAAGAAGTTTCCTGCTCCAATGAGTTCATTCCAGCCCCCCGCGTTGCTGGCGTAGGAGCGCGGCTTCACACGATGGCCAATGATAGAGGCAACGCCTGCCAATTTTTATATTGGGTAGCCAGCCTTTTGATTTCCAGTTGCCCAGTGTTCTCCGGCTGATCGGCACTTTCGCGAGAAATTGTTTTTCACTGAGGAGCGATGACTCGACAAGAGTGTTTGTGGTTTCTGTCTCCCCGACAAATTTCCGGGGTAGTTGGTGGTTCTGTGTGCTTTCTTGCATTGAGCGATGAAAGCAAGCGCAAAGTTGTAAGGAGCATAACCGTTTCCAAAAGACGTTCCGGTTATGCAGAAAACGAACTATTTGAAATCGTGCTGATTGAGGTGCATTCCTGTTTCTAACCAATGAAGAATATTTTTCACCTTCTTATTATCCGCTTTTCTAGCCGTATCGCAGCCTCGGTAAAATGGTTCAGAGCCATACAGGTGCCAAAATTCAGACCATTTTTGAACTCCTTCTCGACGCCGAAATACGCCCAACCATTCAAGAGCCGAACGCGGACGAAAAGGAAGCTTTTCCGGTTCATGGAAAAAAGCAGATTGTTTCGCGGGTCCTACCGCCATTGCTTTAAATTGAGTTGGACGGTGATTGCGTAGCATATCGTGGAAATCAGTCTCGATTTGCTCATCCGTTTTTCGCCAATCAATCACAAACGGAAACACACTCTCATAATCCTTCGCGGCGAAGCTGCCATTAAAACGATATTCAATTCCAGGTTTAAAACACCTTTGCGCGGCTGCCGCCAATGGGTCTTGGTGTGGATCGTTCATTTCTCGCCAGCACAATCCCAAGCCATTGGAAGAAACGAGGTCTTGTAACCAGCGGTTTCCGGCATTCTTATCCAAAACTCCCGGATAGCCATCTCTCGAAATCCGTACGGCGGGAGAATTTGGAAAACCGGAACAATTCATCAACGATTGCACCAAGGAATAATAGTACGCCCCGCTATTCGTCTGTTCACTTATCAATCGCTCCTCGTCGTGAGATAGCACGAACATTTTGGTTGTTTTGGAAATGATTTTGGATGCGTCGCGCCCCGCTTTATGCGCCGCGATAATCTCTCGACTTTGTTCACCTGTAGGAAAGGACTGTGAGGAACCAACACGGCAGCTAACGACCAGATTTCGCAGCTTGTCACTGGTCCGAAAATACTCATAGAGGAAAACGCCGCGTGCAAGCTCGTCAGTCACCCAATCGAATTTCCATTCCTCGTCAGGAAGTTTATGCGGCAGTTTTCCCTGTTTGGCAGATCGTAGGCTTTTTTTCACTGTGCTTGTTTCCGTGAAGCGGTGGGTAACGAAATCACATTTGAATTTTGGGTTGGTTTTACCGAGAACCATTTTTTCCCCTCCGCTTTGGTTGCCAAACCTTTGTAATGCTGATGCACCATTGCCGGTGAGTTGCCCGCCTGTTGCGCGGTCTGGTTTTCATTTCCATTCGCGGCAAAGTGATAAGTGCAAAAGGCATGTCGCAGCCCGTTGGATTTCCGCGTTACTCCGGCATCAGTGCAAAGCTGTAAGAAATGCTGCTGCCAAGTGATTTCGTGCAGGGTACAAAGTTTGCCCGTGGATTTCCGGTATGGACGCAACCACGCCGCGAGTGCGGGACAAATTTCGACGAGGCGGCGCTGGCGGGTTTTCGATTTGCCAGCGGTGATTTCAATGTGTTGCGGTACTCGCCAAACATCTTCCCAAGTCAGCCGCAACAATTCTGCCGATCTGAGTCCAGCCAATCCACCGATTGCGACCATTGCTTTCATTTCTGCTTCTGCCGTGGTGAGCAGTGCCAGCAATTCTTTCGCGGTGTAAAACTCAGTTTCCGCATGGTTCGAGTGTTCAGGGCGCATGGCATCGGTTTCATTCAAACGATGCGTTACAGGCAAATAATCTTGGCGTACGCACGATTGGAGAAATTGCTTTATCGCGGCGCGGTGATGATTGCGGCTCTTGGATGAAAATGCCGAGACAGGTTTCGACGTAAAAAAAACATTCAGATGTTGTTTCGATAAATCGCAAACCGCATGGCCGGGAAGGGCGTTGGCAAACCGGCGCAGCATGATTGCCCGATTGTAAGCGTATTTGGCAGAGAGTTGCGCCCGCTGGCCTTCGCTCGCGCGGGTGCGCGGTTCATCCGCAGCGATAAATTCATCGACCGCTTCCAAAATATCTTTGCGCTTTACGCTGGCGACGGTGGACAAAAATCCTGTCACAGCTTCGCGCACAGTGCGTCCATTCAATTTAATCAGTGCTTCAACGCATTCTGATGCGGCAACCAAAAGAGAAATACGATGCCCGGTTTTTTGGTGATATTCGTTCAAGCGGTCGAATGCCGCCAAAGCATCACGAGCTTGTCCGGCTGTCAGCGCGGCGACTTGAGAACCCTCCGAGAGTTCACGAACTTTTTTATCCGCTGCGGTTTTGGCTTCGCCGTACGTGGCAAAATGTTTCATGCGGCGTTTGCCATTCACGCGATAGGCCAGCCGATAAAACGGATACGATTTCTTTTTGCCGTAGATCGTGACTTCCGCTTTCCGGTGTTTAATGACCTTTGGGAACTTCACGATTTGATTTTCAGATTCAGGCGCATTTTGTGCGGAATCTGTGCGGGACTCACCAGTTTCCTCAATTTGCTGAGGAAAAATGGTGCGCTTAGCAGGACTTGAACCTGCACGGGTTACCCCACTACCACCTCAAAGTAGCGTGTCTGCCAATTCCACCATAAGCGCGACCGCATTTAATGAAGCAGCCGCACGAGGACTTCGCAAGCGCATTTTGGAATGCTGACGACATTGTGCCTGCAGAAGATGTTCCGAGATTCCCGTGAAAGGGGAAATCGCGCGTCTTTCGGCCGATCGGGTGTTGCAGCACGTGTCCCGCATTTCCAGTAGATTTTTTCACGGCTTTCACTAAACTTTTTCCCATGCCAGAGAAAAGTCTGAATCAAATTCCGAGAGCGTTGCGGGAGCAATACGAAAAAGGCCTTAAAAATTTTCAACAATCCAATCTTGATTATGCGATGGCGATTTTGACTCAAGTTTTGGTGCAGGAACCGGCATTTTACGATTGCCGCCAGGCTCTCCGCGCCACGCAATTCAAGAAGGCGGGAGCGAACACCGGTTTTTTTAAAAAAGTTTTTAGTGGTGCCAGTTCTTCTCCGCAGGTTGCGAAAGGTCAGTTGGCCTTGCGCAATAACCCGATTGAAGCCATCAACATCGCCGAGCAGATTCTTAACAGCGATCCCAATAGTTCATCCGGTCACAAGTTGGTGGCGGATGCGGCGCTCGCTGCGGATTTTCCGAAGACCGCGATTTTATCTCTCGAAATTTTGGTCAAAGCTTCCCCAAAGGATCGGGAGTTGAACGAAGAATTGGCCGAGGCTTACGCCCGTGCCGGTGAAAACGCCAAAGCGGAAGTGATCTATACCGAGTTGATTCGCGTCCATCCAAATGATCCGAATCTCACGCAGGCGTTGAAAAATCTTTCCGCCCGCCAAACGATGTCCGAAGGCGGGTATGAAGCGTTGGCTGACGGAAGTGGCTCGTATCGCGACATTCTCAAAAACAAGGAGGAAGCCGTGGCCCTTGAACAGGAAAATCGGCAAGTCAAATCGGACGAAGTGGCGGACCGTTTGATTCGCGATTATGAACTGCGCATTGAAGCGGAGCCTAAAAATCAAAAACTTTTGCGTTCGGTCGCGGAACTTTATGCGCAAAAGAAAGATTTCGATCAGGCGCTGAGCTATTATCAAAAAATCGTAGCGACGGAAGGCACCTCAGACTCCTCGTTGGAGAAAGCCATTATCGATACGACCATCAAAAAACTCGATCACGCACTTTCGCAGCTTGATTCGCAAGCGCCGGATTATGAGGAGCAATCCACTCGCCTTAAAGCCGAGCGCGACCAGTATTTTCTGGAGGAATGCAAGCGGCGCGCGGACAAATATCCGAACGATCTCCAGCTTCGTTTTGAACTCGGCCAGCTTTATTTCAAAACTGGAAAAATTGGCGAGGCCATTCAGGAATTGCAAAAGGCGCAGAACAATCCGCATCGCAAGTTGCAGGCGATGGGTTTGCTCGGTCAATGTTTTGCCAAAAGCGGAAAGAACGACATGGCGGCGCGGAAATTACAAGATGCGTTGAAGGAAAAATTGACGTTCGATGATGAGAAGAAGGAATTGATTTACGCGCTTGGCAGTGTCCTGGAAAAAATGGGCAAAGCCGATGAAGCGATTGAGCAGTTCAAACAAATCTATGAAGTGGACATCGGCTACAAAGATGTCGCAGCGAAGGTGGATGCGTATTACGCGGAGAAATGATTTTGCCTGATTTGATTTGGTGCGCGATTGGGTTTTTCTGCGCCGCTAAAGCGGACGAAGTTCAATTTTTAAAAACAGTTAAGTCGAAGATAAACCAAACCTGCCACCAAAGCTCTTTCACTGGGAAAATTACGTCTCCGCCAGAGTGAAATGAAAAGTAGCCCCTTGATTCAGTTCACTTTCCAACCAGACCTGGCCGCCGTGGCATTGCACGACGTGTTTTACGATCGCCAATCCCAGACCAGTCCCCCCTTGTTCGCGTGATCGCGCTTTGTCCACTCGGTAAAATCTTTCAAAAATGCGCGCATGTGCCGCAACAGGAATTCCTGCGCCCTCGTTTTTAACCCACATTTCAATTTTGCTGTCGCCGCTTCGTGCTCCTATTATGACTGTTCCTTCGGCCCTGCCATACTTGACTGCATTATCAATCAGGTTCCATAAGACTTGTTCCAGCCGATCCAAATCAATGTGGGCGCGCAAGTCGCCTGGGACTTCGTTTGCGAGGTAAATTTTTCGTTCGGCGGCGCGGGATTTTAAATCCCCTATTACTTTCTCCACGAGCAGGTGCAATTCATGCAATTCACGATTCAAAATAATTTGACCGGATTCCAATTGGGAAATCGTCAGTAAATCTTCAATGAGAAACGTCAGACGGTCGGTATGCTTTTCAATCGTTTGTAGAAATTTCTCAGCGACTTCAGGATTGTCCTTCGCGCCGTCGAGCAGCGTCTCGACGTAGCCTTTTATCATCGAGAGCGGCGTGCGCAATTCGTGGCTGACATTGGCGACAAATTCCTGACGCGTGTTTTCCAATTGCTTCAACCGAGTCAGATCGTGGAAAACAAAAACGCTGCCGTTTCGTTTCCCGTTCTCGTCCGTGATCAGCGCGGCATTGACCTGAAACCAGCGCGATCGGATTTCCGACAGTTGAATTTCAAATTCGAGAATCTGTCGCTCGGTCTCCAGGCGATGGGCCAGTTCCGTCAGTTGATGATTGCGAAAAGCCTCAATGATGGTTTTGCCGCAAATGCCGTTTTTGACGCCGAAAAGATTTTCCAGAGCGCGATTGGCAAGTTGAATTCGGCCAGCGTTGTCGAGCAGAAGCAAGCCTTCCACCATGCTGTCGAACAGCGTTTTTTGTTGTGCCCCGGCATTGCTCAATATCTCGCGGTGACTTTCTCTGAGTTGCGCGAGTTCCTTTTCATTTCTTTCGACTGCGGCTCGGATTTTTTTCTTCCACGAACGATGAAGCGCAAAAATTGCGACTGCAAGAAGCGCGGCGATGATCGGCCAAAACATATCGGGCTACTCCACTTTGAACCTGTAACCCACGCCGCGCACAGTATCCAAAAATTTTGCCGCTGCGCCCATCTTTTCGCGAAGGCGCCGCATGTGCGTATCCACGGTCCGCGTGTCCATCGAGTTATCATATTCCCAAACGTCGCGGAGCAGAGAATCCCTCGATTGCACCATGCCATTGCGTTGCGCCAGGAGGGAAAGGAGTTTGAACTCGGTCGCGGTCAATTCGATCTTTTTGTTTTTGAAAATCACGGAATGGCGTGGGACATCGATCAACAAGTCGCCGAACTGAAATTTTTCTTTGTGTTCGATGTTGTCCTTGCGGCGTTCTAAAATTTTTTTAATGCGCAACACCAGTTCTCGTGGGCTAAACGGTTTAGTCAAATAATCGTCCGCACCCAATTCGAGACCGAGGACGCGATCAATTTCCGCCGCTTTGGCTGTCAGCATGATGATTGGAATTGCCGCAGTGTTTGCATCGCGTCGCAAAAGTTTGCAAATTTCAAAGCCGTCCATTTCCGGCAGCATCAGGTCGAGTACAATCAAGCTTGGCAAAATCGAACGCGCCTTCGCCAAGGCGTCCATACCGTCTGTGGCGGCTTTCACCTGAAATCCGGCGTTCTTCAAATTGAATTCGAGCAGATCGATAGCATCAGGCTCGTCGTCAATTATGAGAATGGTTGGTTTCATGAAATGCCAAATGCTTTTAACTTGTTTGTCAGAAATGAAGTGAGATGGAAGTAAAATTCGAATCGTTTCGTTTCAAAATATACTTACCGAGCAAGGAAATGAAGGCAACCACCGAACCGTTACAAACGGGTTACGATTGCTTGTCAGAAGTGCGACGCTCCCTGTCCAAAACTGTCAAAACTCCGCGTTCGGGACTTCTCTGACCGATGGCTCAACGCTGAAATATTCTTCCAGTTTAAATCCAAATATCCGCGCCACAATGCTGCTGGGAAACATTTCACATTTGTTTCGGTAGTCGCGCACGTTCCCGTTGTAAAAGCGGCGCGCGGCTTGAATGCGATCTTCCGTGTTGACCAATTCCTCCTGCAATTGGAGAAAATTCTGATCGGCCTTGAGTTGCGGATAATTTTCCACCACGGCGAGCAATTGTTTCAGCGCGCCCACGAGTTGCGTTTCGTCCGCCGCTTGTGCGCCCGGCGAGCCGTGATTGGCCGCGCAACGATTTCGCAATCCCGTGACGTGTTCCAACGTTTCTCGCTCATGCGCCGCGTAACCCTTCACCGTTGCGACGAGGTTCGGAATCAGGTCGTAGCGCCGCTTCAATTCCGTATCGACGTTGCTCCACGAGTTGCGGATAAAATTTCGCAAACTGACGAGGCCGTTGTATTGCACCAACACGTAAAGAATCGGCGCGGCCAAAATTGCGATGAGAATGATCAGTCCCGGCATATCACGCTTTTTTGAAGAGATAATTCGGAAGAAGCGAGCGAATTTTCACCAACCGCTCCAGATTGGATTCGATTTCCGACGCAGCAAGGCATGAACCGAAACCCAGCGCAAGCGCGGTGCCCTCGATTTCAATATTCAAATCGGGATTGGCCAGAAGATATTCGATCATCTGCGCGTTGCAGACATCGTAGGCAAATTTCTTGTCCTTGGAACGAACGCAAAATTTTTCTGAAAACTCCGCCGATTCAAAATCAATGTCGTCGTAGCCAAAACCCTGCGCGATCTTGGAAAAAATGCTCTCCTTGCCGATGGTCACTTCGGGAAATTCCATCGGCAGATTGCAAATGAAACAGGAGAAGTGATGATGATGCGTCTGGCGGCGACCTTTGGAATCCGTGGAATAAGTCTGATAATGATAATCAAACGCGAGGACGTCGTTGCCGCGATAATTTCCGCTCAAAATGTTGTAAGCATAACGATTGTCGCCTTTGCCTAATCGGTCCAAAAATCCGAAGCGCGTGGCGATGATTGTATCGTGAGTGGTGGTGAAGTTGAGTCCGAGCTTCGCGGCGAGCACAGCCATTGCCTCACGCCGTTTCTTGGCCGCGATGCTCGAAAAAATTCCGGCGACGATGATGACAATCGCGACGACGATAAAAATCCAAATTTGTCCGTCCACAGATGAGTCTTTTAAACATTCGATGCGCAATTGCCAAAGGAAAACAAATCCGAATAGTCTCGCGCCATGGACCTCAATTTATTTGAAAAACATCACATCGCCTTGAAATCGCCGTTGTTGCTGATCAAAGGCGCGAAAGGCATTTTGGCTTGCGGCTATTTGAATATCGAAACGTTCAATAAAACTGGCGAAGCTGCCGCAATTGTCTCCGGCGTGCGCACGCACGAAGATATGTCGAAAGCCAAAGTAATCGCTGTTTCCAATGCGGCGCGTTCGATTGGAATTGAATTAGGAATGACCGGCGAAGATGCGTTGAAGAAATTTGCTTAGGACGCGCCTCCTCTACATCGAGGCGCGGACTTTAGTCCGGTTCAATGCGGCAGACACTAATGGTTTCGCGAGTCTTTGGACTTTGAAAGTTTAAGCGGCGTGAACGCCCGCGCTCCATTTAACTCAAACAGCACACCCGACTTTACTTTTAATTCTCGCTGCGGAAAATGGGCGCGTGTCTCGACGCCATCTTTTTTCACGCAGAAAATTCATTGCCTCCACTTCAGCATTGTTGGTCGCAACCCAATTGTCCGCTGAGGAAACGAAATCTCCCGCCGCCCCAGATGAAAATGCGCTCGCCATCAAAGGCGGAAAGCGCGCAGTCAAAACGCCGGTGAAAAAATTGGTGCGTTGGGGCGAACCGGAACGCGAACGGCTCAATGCAGTCGCGGCGCAAGACACACTATTTTATTGGAACGGCCCGCAAACGACGGCGTTGCTCGAACGTTTTCGAAAACATTATCCATTGAAATACGTGATGCCCTGTTCGTCGGGCACGGCGGCAATTCACATCGCGATGGCCGCTGCCGGAGTTGCGCCCGGCGAAGAAGTCATCACCACGCCGATTTCGGACATCGGTTCGCTCATCGGAATTCTATTTCAACAAGCGGTGCCGGTTTTCGCGGATGTCGAACCACACACTTACAATCTCGATCCCAAGTTGGTGGAGAAATTAATCACGCCGAAAACCAAAGCGATTCTCGCGGTGCATCTCTGCGGAAATCCGTGTCGCATGGAAGAACTCCGTCGTCTCGCTGATAAACACAATCTCGTTTTGATCGAAGATAGCGCGCAGGCCTGGGGCGCAATGTATCGCGGAAAACCGGTTTCAACCATCGGCCACATCGGCTGTTTCTCCCTGCAAAATTCCAAGCAAATTACCTGTGGCGACGGCGGCATTGTCGCAAGCAGCGATGAACGTTTTGGCCCGCGTCTGCAACCTTTCGGCGACAAAGGCTTTGATCGGCTGAATCCAAAAGCTCCAGCGGAATTGCTTGGACTAAATTATCGAATGAGCGAACCCCAAGCCGCCGTCGCTGCGGCGCAAATGGATCGTGTGGAAAAACTTTCCGCGCGTCGCTCTGAGTTGGGAAATTTTTTCACGCAGCAGATACAATCCATTCCCGGAGTTCATGTACACGAAGTCGATGCGCGAGATCGCTCCACGTATCACATTTATTTTTTGAAACTGGAACCATCTAAGTTGCGCTGCAACCGGGAAGAATTCGTCGCGGCCCTGCGCGCGGAAGGCGTCGAGACGTCGCCGGGTTACATCGCTGAACTTCTTTACGAGAAGCCGGTTTTCCAAAAGCACGCGTTTTTCGCTGGTCATTGGCCGATCAAGGAATTGGGCCTCACCACAATGGATTACACGAAAACGAAATGTCCGGTCGCGAGTG
>JBDSLX010000288.1:0-7516 GCA_039916145.1 Verrucomicrobiota bacterium
TTGCCGCAGTGGCAGTTTTGGAAGCCGCTGGGTTTGAAGTTGTGTTGGCGCAAAAACGAAAATGCTGCGGACGCCCCGCCTTCTCTCAGGGAAATCTCCACGAAGCCGCGCGACTCGGAAAACACAACCTGGATTTACTCCGAAGCGAAGATTCAACCCCCATCTTGTTTCTCGAACCGTCATGTTACTCGATGTTCGCCGAAGATTATCGAGAGTTAAAGCTACCAAACGCTGAGCAGATTGCGACGCGCTGTTTTCTCTTCGAAGAATTTGTTGAGAACTTTCTGAACAAAAACCCCAACGCAATTCAGTTCGCTGAAAAATCCGAATCCATCGCTATTCACGCACATTGCCACGCGAAATCGTTGCTTAATCCAAATTTCATGACACGACTTGCGCAACGTTTACCGTTGAGAAAAGTAACTCTGCTGGAAACTGGCTGTTGCGGAATGGCCGGCGCATTCGGCGCATTGAAATCCAAATACGAATTATCACTGCAAGTTGCTGAACCGCTTGTTGAAAAAATTCAGAGCCAGCCTGTTGGAACAATCGTCGTTGCATCAGGCACGAGTTGTCGCCATCAAATTGAACATCTCACATCGGCTCATCCAAAGCATATGGCCGAATTGCTGGCTGAGGCGCTTCTAAAAAATTAGCGGCGGTCATAGACCGCCGCTACAGAACGAATTGTTCGACAAATTTATCCACGGAAGTTGATTCAAGTCCCGCAGGGTTGTTGCACATTTTTAAAATAGCCTCGACTTGCGGCGCGGGAAATTGTGTTTCTAAATTCGCTTTGAATTTTTTCAATAACAACGGAATTGATTCGGCACGGCGGCGACGATGGCCAACGGGATATTCCACTTCTATTTTTTCGGTCGTTGTTCCGTCTTTGAAGGAAATTTGAATAGCATTCGCAATTGAGCGTTTGTCAGGCTCCAAATATTCTTTGCTGTAGCGCGGCTCTTCTTGCACGACCATTTTCGAGCGTAACGCATCGACGCGCAAATCGCGCGCGGTCGCGTCTTCGTAATGATCGGCGGTGAGTTCCCCAAAAAGCAAACCAATGGCGACCATGTATTGCAGACAATGATCACGGTCAGCGGGATTATGGAGCGACCCGGATTTGTCGATAATGCGGATAGCCGATTCGTGCGTGTGAATTAAAATTTGTTCGATGTCGCCGAGACGATCTTTGATGAGCGGGTGCAGTTTGAACGCCGCTTCCACCGCAGTTTGGGCGTGGAACTCGGCGGGAAATGCAATTTTGAAAAGAACATGTTCCATCACGTAAGAGCCAAGTGGGCGCGATAACTTTATCGGTTGGCCGCGAAATAAAACGTCCTGAAAACCCCAGCCTTTTGCAGAAAGTGCCGATGGATAACCCATCTCACCTTTGAGCGCCATGAACGCGTGTTGCACCGAGCGACTCGTCGCATCGCCCGCCGCCCATGATTTTCGCGAGCCGGTGTTTGGCGCGTGACGATAGGTTCGCAACGCGCCGCCATCGAGCCACGCATTTGAAACTGCATTGATAATTTGTTCGCGATTTCCGCCAAGCATTTGCGTAACGACTGCTGTCGAAGCAATGCGAACCAAAATGACGTGATCGAGTCCGACGCGATTGAAACTGTTTTGCAATGCGAGCACGCCTTGAATTTCGTGCGTCTTGATCATTGCGGTCAAAATATCGCGAACGCTGAGCGGATTTTTTCCTTCTGATAAATTTTTTCTACTGATGAAATCCGCGACCGCCAAAATTCCGCCGAGATTGTCGGAAGGATGTCCCCATTCCGCCGCGAGCCAAGTGTCGTTGAAATCGAGCCAGCGAACGATGCAACCAATGTTGAACGCGGCGTTCACGGGGTCGAGTTGGAAATTTGTTCCCGGAACGCGGCTGCCGTTGGGAACAATTGTGCCGGGAACAATCGGTCCGAGAAGTTTTGTGCAGGCCGGATAATTCAGCGCAAGAATTCCGCAGCCCAACGTGTCCATCAAACAGTAACGCGCCGTTTCGTAAGCTTCATCGCTGTTGATCTCGTAATCGCAAACGTAATTTGCAATTTCGACGAGAAGGGAATCGGGTTCTGAACGCAAGTTGCTGAATGATGAACTCATCTTGGTTTCGGTAATTTGTCGGAAAACGCGACGAGAATGAACGTGGCAATTGGGCCGAGCAGCAACGAAAGAAGAAACCAATTCAGTCCGCTGCGGTCCTTCCCCTGAGTTAATCCTGCGTTGATCAAAGCCAGCGTTCCCCAGCCGACAAAGTAATCGGGTGTCATACTCGTTTTTCCATCGGCACAAATGGACGCGGTTCTGGTCCGAGGTAATCGGCGGTTGGACGAATGAGCCGATTGTTTCCGCGTTGTTCCATGATGTGCGCCGACCAACCTGATGTGCGCGCGATGACAAAAATCGGGGTGAACAGAGGCGTGGGAATTCCGCAAGACCGATACGCAGCGGCGCTGTAGAAATCGAGGTTTGGGAAAAGTTTTTTCTCGCGCATCATCACAGCTTCGATTCGTTCGGAAATTGGATAAATCTTTTTGTCACCGGCAGCGTCAGCCAATTTTTTCGCCCATTGTTTAATCACCGGAGAACGCGGATCGGAGATTTTGTAAACGCGATGGCCGAAACCCATGATGAGTTTTTTTCCGGCGAGCATTTTCATCAAGCCGGTTTCCGCCTCGTCTGGCGTTTGAAATTTTTCGATTAATTCCATCGCCGCTTCGTTTGCACCGCCATGTAGATTTCCGCGCAACGCGCCAATGCCCGAAGTTATCGCCGAATAAAAATCAGCGAGTGTCGAAGCGGTGATTCGCGCCGCGAAAGTTGAAGCATTGAATTCATGTTCTGCATAAAGAATCAGCGAAGAATCCATCGCGCGGTTGTGCAAATCGTCGGCTGGTTTGCCGTGAAGCAAATGAAGAAAATGTGATGCAATATTCGGATCGTCGGTTTGAGTTTCAATTCGCTTGCCGTGATTTGAAAAGTGAAACCAATACAAAAGCATGGAAGGAAAGATCGCCAGCAGCCGATCTGCAATTTCAAATTGGTTTTGGTCTTTTTCTTCCGGCTCGATGCAGCCGAGTGCAGAACAACCCGTGCGCAACACATCCATTGGATGCGCTTCTTTCGCTAACTGTTCCAAAACGGCTTTTAACTTCGACGGAAGGCCGCGCAGAGAAATGAGTTTTTTTTTGTAACCGTCCAGTTCAACGCGTAGTGGCAACTTTCCATAGATCAACAGAAAGGCGACCTCTTCAAAGGTAGATTTCTCGGCAAGTTCTTCAATGGAATAACCCCGATACGTCAGTCCCACACCTTCTTTTCCAACCGTGCAAATCGAGGTTTGCCCGGCCACCACTCCGGCCAGTCCTCCAGATTTTTTATCTGCGCTCATTTTGTCCCTTTCGTTTACGCGAGATTTTTTCGCGCTTCAATTGTTCATCCAATTTCTTTTCACAGGCTTCGTAATTCAAAATTTCGTAGAGTTCGGCGCGTGTTTGCATTTTCGAAAGCAATGATTTTTGCGTGCCGCATTTGCGAATCGTTTGGTAAATATCCAAGGCTGCTGCGCTCATCGCACGAAATGCCGACAACGGATAAAGCGCCAGAGAAACTTTCGCGGCAGCCAGTTCTTCAACAGTGTAAAGCGGGGTTTTTCCAAACTCAGTGATGTTCGCAAGCACCGGAATTTTCACCGCTTCCGCAAATTTTTTATATTGCCCAAGATCGGTCAACGCTTCGGCAAAAATCATATCGGCTCCGGCATCGCGATAAACGCAGGCGCGCTCAATTCCTCGTTGCAATCCTTCACCTGCAACCGCATCCGTTCGTGCCATAATGACAAAAGCGGAATCTGTTTTTCCCTGGACGGCAGATTGAATTCGCACCCCCATTTCGTGCTGGCTGATCAGTTTTTTGTTGGGCCGATGCCCACAACGTTTGGCTTCGATTTGATCTTCAATATGAATCCCCGCCGCGCCGGCTTTAATCATTTCGCGTACGGTTTGTTTTGGGTTTCCCCAACCCGTGTCGGCGTCCACGAGTAGCGGAAGTTTGGTGACACTGGTGATACGCCGCACATCTTCGAGCACATTTTCCAATGTTGTGACACCCAAATCAGGAAATCCAAAGGAGGCGTTGGCCACGCCCGCTCCCGAAAGATAGAGGACGCGGAAACCTGATTTCTCAGCGAGCAAAGCGGCGTAGGCGTTGATGGCGCCAACCACTTGCAATGGTTGTTCGTCTTTCAACGCCTCCCGAAAACGCATGCCGCCGGAATCGGGAACATAGCCACGGGAATTCTTGTTTTGGGTTTGCTTCAAAGTCGAATAATCTGACTCATCATCAGAAAGCCACGCCGATACTCAAGTCAGAAAACCGGTTTGAAGAAAATTTACGAACGGGATTTAGGTTTAGCACCCGAAGCGGTGTTGCCCGCTTTGACCAGCACCTGCATTTCCAGAAGAAATGAGAGTTTTTCATCGGTCCCCGTACCGAGGGCAGCCGGCTCCATTTCCAACCGATGAATGCGGATGTGACGGTAACTATTTTCAAAATTAGCCAGAAAAGTTCCAAGATCGTGGAAGGTGGCGGCTCCGGTCACCACGAACGAAGCGGTTTTGTAAGGCAGTTTTGGCGGCACTTGCGATTCAATGATTTGGGGCGGGTCGTATTTGGAAAATTCAATTTGCCCCGGAATTTCAAAATCGCGGAGTGTTTTTTCAATCCAGAGATAAATATCTCCCTTGACCATCTGCTCCTCAATTGCCAGGAGCTTTTGGCTATTTTTGGCAAGCTGGGCATCGACATTTGAAGCCCGTTGAATGAGTTGCTTCTTTGCTGCCACCTTTTGCGTCAATTCGTTGCCCGCTTTGACTCTTTGGATAAGGCGAGATTGCCCTGGGCGAACTAGAAAAAACCAGATTAAGAGCAACACTGCTGCGGTGGCAAAACCCAGTTTGACCAGGTTGTATTGTTTTTGTTTGGACAATTTCATTTTACAATTTGCGTTCGGCGTAACATTCGACCGTGAAAAGAATGGTCATTTTGCTGGGATCAGTCGGATCAATCAAAGGTGCCTGACTTTCCTTTAAACTTACCGGCTCTTCGGCTCTAAGGTTGGCTTTAAACCAAGGCGAGGTCAGAATGGCTTCCATGAAACTTTCCGCAGCCGAAGGTTTCGCGAAGGATTTGGCCTGAATTCTGAAAGTGGTTTCTTGCAACGTTTCTGATGGCTTTCCGCGAATAACGGATTTATTCGCGTTCGTGACCGCCGGAATTGCTTTGGTTTGCGAAATCTGTTGGTTGATTTGGAGACGAACGACCTGAAAATTGTCAACCACCGTGTATTGGAGTGCGTTAAGGGCTCCGGCCCAAAGAAAACGATTGGTGGAAAGCTGGTTTAGTCCCGCAAGGGTGCGATCAATTTCGGCGGCCTTTTTTGCGTTCGAATCGGCTTCCGTGAATTTTGGCTGCAATGAGTTTATTTCGCTGGTTTGTCTTCGGAATATTTCTTCAGCTTGCCGCGATTTAATCTGCACAATTGCATACCAACCCAACATTAGCATCAACAGCGCGGCAGCCAAGGCGTAACCGCGTTTCATTGGATCGTGGCTGCGCAAATAAGCTTCTTCTTTTTGTTCAGCCAGCAAATCGATTGCAGCCAATTCGGGCTTGAACCAACTCAGCGCGGCGCCGATCGCCACCGTCAACTGCGGAGCTTCCTGTTTGAGGGCGGCGCTTTGGGCGGGAGATAATTCGATCTTTAAAGAACTGGTCGGATCCCAACTCTTGCATGGCAGCGTCAACTCGGTTTGAAGAATTTCGATGATGAAAGCGGACCGGGATGAACCACCTGAAACATAGACTTCGGAAACTTTTTCATCTTGTTGTTGCTCGAAAAAATGAATCGAATTACTTAGCTCATGGCACAAAGGTGAAATGAGGGTTTTGAGTTGCAAATGCACCTTGTCCGGCATGATTTGCTTAAGTCCTTCTGCAACCGAATACGTAATATTCATCGCTTCAGCCAATCCGGCGGTGAACTTGTCCGCGCCGATATTGACAACGCGCGTCAGCGTAATCTCGCCGTTCACTAAAAGACTGATGGTAGAATGGCTAAAACCGATGTCGGCCAACGCCACAACTTTTTTTTGGGCGGCCTCGGACGACATGACAAAACAATTCGCGGCACTCGTCTGCGCTGCGGTGATTTCCTCAATTTGAAGGCTTGCGGAGGAGGCGGCCTCCTGGAGACTTTGTGATAGCTGATTTTTTATTCCCACGACCAAAGTCTTTGCTTTGGGGATTTGCTTGCCTTCGGGATTTGCGTTGGTTCCCTGATGAAGGACAAAACAGTCAAACGAATGGTTGGGTAAATCTTCTTGAAAATAAACCTTCGGATTCAGCTTCACCATCTTGCGCATTTCCGACGTGCCAATTAAAGGCATTTCCGCATGGCAAATAACAGAATCAGCCGCGCCAACTGCGAGGATCACACTTTTGGTCTTTGCGTTCAAAACTTGGGTCACAGCGGCCAAATGTTTGGACAGTGCCTCAGCAGATAAGACTTTCCCGAAGTCGGGCCGATCTTGAATCGTATAGCTGAGAAGGCCTAATGATGTCCCGTTTTTCTCAAGGCAAACGGCTTTCGTGCTCCGTGTTCCCAAATCAATAGCGATAATCTGGTCACTCATTTTGGGCGTAAAAGCTAATAACCGGTAAAAGCATGGCTTTTTCTATTATGTCTCCAAACGGAATGCAAGTCACATGCCTGAATTCCAGAATGCATGGTCTATTAACGTAAAATTTGGATATTCCGATTATAAGCACTTCCCTTTTCTTAAATTTAAGTTGGCAAAATTTGTGCTTGTTTCCAGACAATAAATGCCTAATAAATAGACGGACTTGATGAAATTTCCTTTTTGTTAAGGATTTTTCATGATTTGGCGCTTTAGGGGCTGCAACTTTGAAACTTTTTTCAAAAATCAATTCTAAGAAAACTCAACTCGCCTTTGCGATGATAGATGTCGTGGTGGCTATGGGTGTTTTGGGCATCGTCTTGCTGTCGCTATTCGCCAGTTTCACGTTTGGATTTGGAGTGATCCAGCTTTCGCGTGAAGACTTGCGCGCAACGCAGATCTTACAGGAAAAAATGGAAGTCATCCGGTTGTATAAATGGAGCAACTTAACAACGCCGGGATATGTCCGTACAAATTTCAATGAGCCGCTGGTTACGAACGGCCCCATTTTTTTTAACGGCACGATCACCATCACAACAAATCTTTCGTTCGCTGCCCTGCCCGATTACAAAGCAAATCTTCGAGAAGTAATCGTGTCGCTTACCTGGACAAATGTTCTCAGAGGAACAAACCGGACACTGAGAACCAGAGAAACCAGAACATTCGTCTCCCATTATGGGTTACAAAATTATCTCCAATAAAAAGCGTCACGGCGCCATGACTCTGCCCGAAATGATGGTTGCAATCGCGCTGGGTTCGATTGT
>JBDSLX010000289.1:0-10151 GCA_039916145.1 Verrucomicrobiota bacterium
CTGATGACCGTCACGCTGAATTTTGCATTTTTAATTTTTAATTTTTCATTGCTGGCCCAAGGCAGCCTCACCCCACCCGGCGCGCCCGCGCCGACGATGAAGACGCTCGAACAAGTCGAACCGCGAACGCCAATCAACACCCTGCCGTTCGTTATTGCGCAGAGCGGATCCTACTACCTCACCAAGTCGTTCGCGCAGAACTTCTCCGGCCTGGACGCCATTACCATCCAGGCCGACAACGTGACGGTGGACTTCTGCGGCTTCACCATCCGACAGACGAACGCCACTCCGTCCATCGTCGGAGTGCGCATCGGGGCGATCGCTTCGAGCACTCCGCTGCGCAATGCCGTGATTAAGAATGGGACCATTGCAGGCTTCGCCGCAGTGGGCATCACATCTCTCGGTGGCAGGAATTGTTTGATCGAGAACCTTCATATCACGGGATGCGCCGGTGGAATCACCTTTCAGGCCTACGGCACGGCGGGCGCGGCAGCAAACACTTTCCGCCGTTGCCGCATGACCGACAATGCGTCTGGCAGCGGGATTGTCATTCTTTCCGGCGCGGGCAATGTCGGCAACACGATTGAGAACTGCGAATCTCTGAACAATTCCACCGGTTTTGCCTTCGCAGCGGCTGGCAACCTCATCATCGGCTGTCGCGCCTCGGGCAACGTCATCAACTACACCATCGCCCCCGGCAATCGAGGTGGTGTGATCGTCTTGCCGACGCCGAATGCCACGCAGATCAACAGCGCCACCAGCGGCCTTGGCACGGGCGTCTCCGACCCATTCGCCAATCTCAGCTTCTAACTATCCATTTAAAGGATCATGAAAAAATCAATTATTGCCTTAATCGTTCTTGGCTCGCTGGCTTCCAGTTTCGCCGTCACCACCATCCACACCGCCAACAAATTCGCTTACGGCGCGAACATCGGCTGGATGGATTGGCGCGGCGACACCAACAGCGGCGCGGTCATCGGCGAATATGTTTGCTCGGGCTATATTTATTCCGCCAACGTCGGCTGGATTTCTTTGGGTAGCGGTTCGCCCGCCAACCTGGTTCAATACCAAAATATTTCCTCGAACGATTTCGGCGTGAACCATGACGGGGTTGGAAATTTGCGCGGTTATGCTTACGGCGCGAACATCGGCTGGATTAATTTTGAAAATACCGGCGCGGCCAAAGTGGATTTAAGCAATGGCAGACTTTCCGGCTCCATTTATTCCGCGAACTGTGGCTGGATCAGTTTGAGCAATTCAGTGGCATTTGTCCAGACCACCAACATTCTGCGCGGGACTGATTCCGATCTCGACGGTTTGACGGACGCCTGGGAAATACTCAACTTCAGTTCGCTGACGAACACTCCCGCTGCCGACGGCGACGGCGACGGCATGAACAACTTGCAGGAATATCAGGCAGGCACGAATCCCAATGACGCCGCCGACAGCCTGAGAATAACCTCCTACACGCATGGAATTCCAACGCCCACTTACAACACCCTGCTATGGACCACCAAGCCGACGCGCTTTTACGCGCTTCAATACAGGCCGACGCTTGATCCGGTCTCGCCGTTTACGGATTACGTTGTTTTCCAAAACCTCGGCGCCAATAACGTGGGGTTTGATGTCTTTGGCGAAAAATACTTCTTCCGCATCCGCGCTTTCCGTCCATTGACTCAGTAGCATTTATCATCCGCAAATACTTAACCTTACTTGAAAAGTTTTACATCATGAACCCGTGGGGGAATTTTCGTACTATACGCAAACGATCAACTTCGTCACGTCTTCCAGCGAACACTATTTCCGAATGCAAGCGCTGAAACCATTGCCATAATTTCAGTAGAGCGGAACCGGCAGTTTGACATTTCAGATGAAGGGCAGTTCTTTTCTAGTCGTGCCGCTGCGCAACTCACGAACAATTAGCGAAAACCTCATTATGAAAATGAAAACCTGCTTTGTCCTGTTCACCGTCACGTTCTTTTGCTTGTCGCCATTCGCGCGCGCCGCTACACGCACGTGGGACGGCGGCGGCGCGAATGATAACTGGGCGACGGCGGGGAATTGGGTCGGCGATGTCGCCCCGAATGCCGGCGATGACCTGGTTTTTCCCTCGGGCGCAGCGCGGCTCTCGAACTCAAACAACTTTGTCGCCGGCACCACGTTCAACTCGATCACCATTTCCGGCACAAATTATTTTCTCTACGGTTCGAACATTGTTCTCAATGCGGGCCTCAATGCCACTAACACCACATTTCTAAATTATTTCTTTATTCCCCTCACGCTCAATTCCAACCAGACGATCACGACGGGCAACATGGGTGTGAACCTCTATCTCTACGGCGCCATTGACACGAACGGCAAGGACCTGACCTTCGCCGGCAACGGTATGGCGCAAGTATCGGCCTTCATCAGCGGCGCGGGGGGGTTGATCAAGGTGGGCACCGGCGGATTGCTCCTGTACACCAGCAACACGTTCGCCGGACCAGTGCAAGTGGTGGCAGGCACCTTAAACATTTACCAGGCCAACACTCTGGGCGCGACCAACGGCAGCACGATGATTTCGGCCGGCACTATTTTGACCCTTGGTGCCTCGCTTGCCGGGGCCGTGCCCGAACCACTCGCAATTGCGGGGACGCTGGCTGCCTCAGGGCCTTCCAAGACGCTGACGGGGCCAATCACGCTTTCCGCCAGTAATGCGGCGATCGTGGGCCCGTTTACGATTAATGGGGTCATCTCTGGAAGCGGTGGATTCACCAAGAGTTCATCGGACGCGCTGACGCTCAACGCGAGCAATACTTACACCGGCACGACGAAGATCGACGGCCCTTTGGTGGTGAACGGCAACCAGCCCGCCAGCCCGATCCTCCTCAGCGGCACGTTGAGCGGCACGGGCACGGTGGGAACGATTACGGCCAGCGGCTCTCTAGGAAAGCACATTTATCCTGGTAGCGGCGGCCCCGGCATTCTGAGTTGCAGCAATGTTATCCTCAACTCGTCCACGTTTTTCAGTGTCAAGCTGAACGGCGCCGCTCCGGGCAGCGGTTACGATCAACTCAAGGTCAATGGTTCCGTTGCGCTCGGCGACACCACCCTTTCGGTCACGCTCGGCTATACGCCCGCCGTGGGCGACAGTTTCACAATCATCAACAACGACGGCAGCGAGCCGGTCACCAACACCTTCAACGGCTTGCTGCCGGGGAATTATTTCTCCGTGGGCGGCAGGACGTTTCGCATCAACTACGCCGGCGGCGATGGCAATGATGTGGTGTTGCTCCGCACCAACGCGCCGCCCGCGACGTTCACCTCCGTTGCCAGTCTGATGAATGGAGTCACCTCCCTTCAGAACTTGGGCTTGCCCGGCTTGACCTACTCCATCGAAGCCGCCTTGAATTTGAATCCGGTGATTGCGTGGACGCCCATCGGCTCGGCGGTTGCCAACGGGAGCGGCGTGTTCTCCTTCACCGACACGAACGCGCCGTCGTTCCCGATGCGCTTCTACCGCACAGTTTCACCCTGAGAATGAGCACACTGATGTTGCGCGCAACGGCAAATTGTCCGGTTCGATTTACAGCGCCAACTGCGGCTGGATTTCCTTGGCAATTTGACATTTCAGATGAAGGGTATTTCTTTTCTAGTCGTTTCGCTTCGCAACTCACGAACAATTAGCGAAAACCTCATTATGAAAATGAAAACCTGCTTTGTCCTGTTCACCGTCACGTTCTTTTGCTTGTCGCCATTCGCGCGCGCCGCTACCCGCACGTGGGACGGCGGCGGTGCGAACGGCAATTGGTCGAACGCGACCAATTGGGTCGGCGACGCAGCGCCGGTGTCCGGTGACGATCTTGTTTTCCCGTTGGGCGCGGCAAACCTGTCCCCACTCAATAATTTTCCGGCGAACACCACCTTCAATTCGATCACGATTTCAGGAACCAATTATGTCATGGACGGAGCGAGGGTTGCCTTGAATGCGGGAATCAATGCGACGAACACCACGGATTTTAACTATTTCCTTATTCCTTTCACACTCAATTCGAATCAGAGCATCGTTACCGGAAATACGGATGTTAACTTGTTCGTTTATGGCGACATTGATATGAACGGCAAGGATTTGACTTTCTCGGGAAACGGACAGGCGCAGGTATCATCCATCATCAGCGGCACTGGCGGGTTGATTAAGAACGGCAGCGGAAGGTTATTTCTGTACGCCAGCAATACATTTTCCGGCGCAGCGCAAATCAACCAAGGCAGCGTGACTATTCATCACGGCAACGCCTTGGGTTCGACCAGTGGGAGTACGATGGTCGTCAGCGGCGCGATTTTAGTCCTAAATAACTCGATCACTGTACCGGAACCACTGGTGTTGTCGGGCGCATTGTTCGCCTCCACATTCGGTAAAACTTTGACTGGGCCGATCACTTTGGCGACTAACATTAACATCACGGTATCTTCCGGCGCTGGCATCACGGTCAATTCCGTAATCTCCGGGCCGGGAGGGTTCACGATTGTTATTCCCTCCGTCGGTTTTGTAACTCTCAATTCCAACAATACTTATGCCGGAACGACGACTGTTAACAGCGGCGCACTGTTTGTGAACGGCAACCAATCAAACAGTGTGATTTCTTTCAATGGAGGACTATTAGGCGGCAAAGGCTCTGTGGGAACAATTACGGTGGGGAATAACGCACAGAAATCGCTCGTTCCTGGAACCAATGGCCCGGGCATTTTGACGTGCAGTGACATAATACTGGATCAGTTCTCTACGCTTCGGGTCGATGTCAATGGCACGACGTTGGGAAGCCAATACGATCAACTGAATGTCAACGGGTCAGTTACATTGAGCAATGCTTCCCTGTTCACTGCTTCGACCGGAGTAACATTGTCCGGCGGCGAACAGTTCGTCATCATTAACAACGACGGCGCAGATGCAATCAGCGGAACATTCAACGGTTTGCCCGAAGGCGCGACCGTCAATGTCGGCACAAACCAATTGAAAATTTCTTATGTCGGCGCCACTGGAAACGATGTCGTGCTTTTTAACGGTAATCCGCCCGCGCACCTTACCGCCATCACTCCGCTTACCAATGGAGTGAAACAGATTAACGGGCTGGGTTTGTCGAATCTGACTTACACGATTCAAGGCGCGACGAATCTCAATCCGACCATCGCCTGGACAAATCTTGGCTCCGCCACCGCCAACGGCAACGGCGTGTTCAACTTCAACGACACCAATGCGCTACTGCTCCCGATGCGTTTTTATCGCGCTAAATCACCTTAGTGACTCCCATTTTTACGGCCCGATAAAAAGTTCGATGAAATGACCGTCCGGGTCACACAGGAAAATTTGCCACGCGCCATCAGGACGCATTTTGCGCGGGCGAAAATCGGCGTTGATTTTTTGCAAATGCGTTCGCCTTTGTTCAGACCGACTCCATTCGCATGGGGGTGTACCGATGGAGACGGAATCACGGACGGCTGGGAGCGTTTGCATTTTGGAATCTTTCGACCGCGAACGCCAGCAGCGATTCAGATTCCGACGGGCAAACCGATTTGGCTTAATACATCGCCGACACCGATCCATTGAATGGCGCGGACCTTCTGCGCATTACTTCCAATTCCGTGCTGTTTAGCGGGGGGGGCAGGATTCGGACACGTTGATTTGGCAGAGCCGTTCGACCCGGTAATTCCGGGTGCAACAATGGACAAATCTTAACAGTGGTTTTTTTGGATCGACACTGGATTTCTGTTCAATCCACCGCCGGGAAACACGACCACGCAAACGATCAACTTCGTCACGTCTTCAAGCGAACGCTATTTTCGCGTCCCAGCGCTGAAACCTTTGCTATAGGTTGGTGGCATGTGGAGGGATTTATTGAACTCGACGATGCAACGGTATGAAGGTGTGGTCGCAAACGTAGTCGGCCACACGCCCACCTCGGGCGATACCGCTTTTGTCGAATGACCAATGGATGCCGAGGTAAATTCGGCTCTAGCGGCGGATGACCCGCCCGCGGGCTGCTTTTGCCCCGCGCAAACTTTCTCGCGTGGCGGGAAAGTTGCGTGCATTTTATTTCGGTATGTTTGATAGTTCGACGCCTCCACCAACTCCGCACCAGCGCCGTCCGCGTTACACCGGCAAGAATCCGCGCCGCTTCGAGGAAAAATACAAGGAACACAACCCGCAACGTTACGCTGAAACCGTAGCTAAAGTTCTCGCCTCTGGTAAAACTCCCGCAGGCACACATCGGTCGGTCATGGTTTCCGAAATTCTGGAAGTGCTCGCGCCCAAAGCCGGAGGGGTAGCGGTGGACTGCACACTAGGTTACGGCGGGCATGCCCAGGAAATTCTGGCGCTCATTCAGCCCGGCGGAAAGTTGCTTGGACTCGACGCTGATTCGATTGAACTGCCCAAGACGGAAGCCCGGCTTCGCGCGCTTGGTTTTGGCCCCGAAGTTTTCAGCGCGCATCGCAGTAACTTCGCGGGACTTTCGCAGATTCTCGTGGGGGAGGGCATCAGCGGAGCGGACATAATTCTGGCCGACCTTGGCGTTTCTTCCATGCAAATTGACAACCCGACGCGCGGTTTTTCAGTGAAGCTCAACGGTCCGCTCGACATGCGCATGAATCCGCAACGCGGCCAACCCGCCTCGGTCTTCCTGGAGAAAATCAGTTCCAAGAACCTCGCCTCGTTGCTTGTGGAAAACGCCGACGAACCGAATGCCGTTCCACTTGCAATCGCTCTCGCTGGAAAAGTTTTCCCCACCACCAGTTTGTTGACCAACGCCATTCGCGCAGCCTTGCCGCGCATGAACAAAGAAGATTCTGATCTTTCAGTCCGGCGAATTTTTCAAGCGTTGCGCATTGCGGTGAACGACGAATTCTCCGCGCTGGATACTTTTTTGCGCAATTTACCCGCGTGTCTGAATCCTGGCGGGCGCGTGGCGATTCTGACCTTCCATTCCGGCGAAGATCGCCGGGTGAAAAAAGCATTCGCCAGCGGACAACGTGAAGGAATTTATTCCGAAATCGCGCAGGAAGTTATTCGGCCTACGGGTGAAGAACGCAATTCCAATCCTCGCTCTGCGCCTGCGAAACTTCGTTGGGCGCGCCGGGTCGGCTGAAAAAATGAAATTAGTTGCTCCGCTCGCTCAAGGCTTCCACTAAAAGACGCATCATTTCTTCGGCGGCTATGCATGTCAGCGACTTGAGTTGTTCACGATCGATTTGATCGCCGAGTTCGTATGTAATCGACGGACAACCGAATTGTTGGTAGCCCCAGACTTTTGAGGTATTGCCATTTGGCTCATAGGAAGGATCGCGACGCAACTTGTAATCGGGAACCTTTTGCTGAATTGCGCCGAGCCATTGCGCCGTGAAATTTTCCGGGAACGTTCGTTCCGCGTCTGTCGCTGTATAGAACCGGTCCTGCTGCGTGGAATGAAAATCGAGCAGGAGAAACACGCGCGCATTCCGTTGTTTGCTCAACTTAACAAAAATATCTCGCACCGCGCGCGTCTCCGGTTGCAGAAAATGTTTCCAATCCCGATTCAGATCGACGCCGTTCATATTGTGTCGCCAATGTCCTTCGCGCACTCCATCGGGATTCATCAACGGAATCACAATCGTGCGAAAATGTTTGCGATATTCCTCGGCCAGCTCTGAATCTCCAGCGAGCACCTCGGTAAATCGCATCAGCCCCATGGAGCCAGTGATTTCCGGCGGATGTTGCCGTCCCACGATGAAAATATAATTCGGCTCCTTCGATTCATTGATTTCCAATTCTTGAATCGGCTGTTTCAGGATCGATTTTCCGATAGCGCTCTTCTTCACAAAAGTATTACGCGCCAAATCCGACATCCAAGAATTCAATTCCTTCACGCCAATCATTTCCTGGCTCGCCACGGTGAGCGGCTTCGTTCCCACCTCCAGTTTCAAAGTCGCTTCGTTGGCTTGACGATTCTCGGTGAACGTTGTGAGCGGAGTCCACGTCACTCCATCAAAACTGGTTTTCGGTTTGTAACGATGTTTGCCGCCTTCGTAAGCCAGCGTCACCGTGATGGTTTTCGGTTCCTTCGCGACAACTTGAAAAGCGTACCACGCACTGTCGTTCACCGGTTTATTTTCCGGGCGAATGAGAATGCGAAATTCTGAATCGCCGGTTTGCGTGCATTCATTCAAACGCGCTCCGGAAAAATCGTTGTTAAAACGAACGCCTGCTTCCTTAAAAACAAACGTCCGATGCGTTTGCTTTTCGACAGAAGTCTTCGTGCCCGAAACCGGCGCAGATCCGGTCGTAAACAGGAAAAGAAAAGTCGCCAGCAGCGTTAAAGTTGCAATGCGTTGAGCACCGAGGATCGGTTTCATAATTATTTAAAGCGATGTGAGAGTTTTGGGTTGATTGAGATTTACAGCAACCTTGGATTTAGACGAAACTCGCTGTTCAATTTTTATGCGATCTCACAAAATTCTTTTCCGTTGTCTGTTTCTCTTTTGTTGCGTTGGTATAACCCAAGCGGCGGTGAAACCGATTCGCGCCCTGCTCGTCACGGGCGGTTGTTGTCACGATTATGCGCATCAAAAAAATATTTTAACCGAAGGAATTTCAGCGCGGGCGAATGTGGTTTGGACAGTCGTTCACGAAGGCGACGGAACGACAGATCACAAAGTCAGCATCTACGACGATCCCGATTGGGCGAAGAATTTTGACGTGGTGGTGCATGATGAATGTTTTGCCGACGTGAAGGATGCGGCATTCGTTCGCGGCATTTTGAAACCACATCGCAATGGATTGCCCGCCGTGAATCTCCATTGTGCGATGCATTGTTATCGCGTCGATTTTGACCACTTCAAAGAGTGGTTTGAATTCACCGGACTGGACACTCGATCACACGGAGCGCAGTTGCCTATCGCACTTTCGGCGGCGACCAAGAATCATCCCATTCTCAATGGCTTCACGAATTGGGCGACGGTTCCAGAGGAGCTTTATAACAATCTCGAAATTTGGAAAACGGTCACGCCGCTCATTTACGGCCAGCAGGGAAACGACACCAACCTCGTTGCGTGGATAAATAATTATCGCGGCACGCGCGTTTTCAGCACAACGCTCGGACACAACAACGCCACTGTCGCCGACTCCCGTTATCTCGATCTCGTCACGCGCGGTTTGCTTTGGTCGGTGAACAAATTGAACAAGGATTATCTCAAGCCCGCCGCCGTGAAGAGCACCACAAAGAAAACAATGCGCGTCCCGATCAACCTTGCTCTAAAGAAAACGACTGCTGCTTCTGCCTCGCAAGAAGGCCACGCGCCGGAAATGGCGGTGGATGACAGCACAGAAACGCGCTGGTGTGCGCCGGACGGCGGAAACAATTATTGGTGGCAGGTTGATTTGGGAAAGCCGGAGGAAATCGTTGGCGTCCGCATCACGTGGGAAAATCCGAGCGCGGCTTATCAATATCAGATTGGCGGTTCTGCTGATGGTCAAACCTGGAAAAATTTGGCCGACGTAAAAACCGCACCGCGCCCGCAAATCGATGAACAAAATTTTTCTGCCAAAGACATCCGTTTTGTTCGCATCACCGTCACGCAAGCACCAACGAATGCGTGGGCAAGTTTCTTCGAGGTTGAAGTTTTAGGAACAAAAAAGATTACGAAGATTGTGGATGTTTCAGAGTCGCGCCTGGCGGGAGTTCAATCTCCGGCGGGCTTCAAGCAAACGATTTTTGCCGCGCCACCCGACATCAGTTATCCAACCTGTCTCGAAGCGACTCCGTGGGGCGATGTTTTCGTGGGCGTCGATCAGAACGGTTCCTTGGATCGCGACAAAGATCGCGGCTGGGTGGTGCGCTGTCGCGACAAGAATGGCGATGGCGAAGCTGATAATTTTACCACGTTCGCAAAAATGGATAGCCCGCGCGGAATCGTCTTCGACCACAACACGCTTTATGTCATGCATCCGCCGTTTCTGTCGGCGTTCACCGATGACAATGGCGATGGCGTCGCGGATCGTTCGGAAGTTTTAGTGCGCGGTTTGGGAAACGATTTGAATTTTCGCGGTGCGGACCACACTTGCAACGGCGTGCGACTCGGCATCGACGGCTGGCTTTACATCGCGCTCGGCGATTACGGCGCGCTCAATGCCGTCGCAAAAGATG
>JBDSLX010000290.1:0-22643 GCA_039916145.1 Verrucomicrobiota bacterium
ATGAAGAAGTCAGGCTTTACGTTTTCAGCGATCACGGCATGGCGAACTGCGACGAGTTACTTGATTTGAAATCGAAAATCGACGCGCTCGATGTGCAAATGGAAAAAGATTACGCCGTAGTTTACGATTCCACCATGGCGCGCTTTTGGTTCTTCAATGAAAACGCGCGACTGAAAATTACCGAGAGTCTTCAAGCGGTTCCGCAAGGCCGGATCCTTCCTGATTCTGAACTCGACGAATTGCGCACGCTGTTTTCCGATCGTCATTTCGGCGAGTTGATTTTCCTGGTGAAAGAAAGCGTTTTGATTGTCCCGAGTCACATGGGCGAACGGCCCATTCGCGCCATGCACGGTTATCATCCGTCGGAAAAGCATAGTTATGCGACGTTGTTCACGAATCAGCCGGAAATTCCTGAAGAAATAAACGCCATTCCTGACATTTATCGGTTGATGACGCAAGAGGCCGAGTTGGCACAGGCAGCGAACCAAACCGTGCTGCGTTCTCCGGCGGTAGCTACTTAAATGCAAAAGATGAGAATGACCACTCTCACCTCGCCAATTAATTCTGCTCGCTCCGACGTTCTTTCTGCAACAATGGAGACCAAAGAATTTCTGACCTGTCGCGGGCTGCAGAAACTAATCGAAAAAAAAGCTGACGAAATTCCCAATGCAGTCGCCGTTAGTTTTCCGGAGAAATCCAACGAGGCGCACCGCAATGAAATCAATTATCACGATTTAAATTCTCGCGCGAATCAGCTTGCGCGTTACTTGCGCAGATCCGGCGTCGGCCCGGATGTGGTCGTCGGAATTTGTTTTGAACGTTCGCTGGAAATGATCGTCGCGGTGCTGGGCGTAATTAAAGCCGACGGCGCTTATGTGCCGCTCGACCCAACTTATCCGAAAGAGCGCTTAAGCTTCATGCTCGAAGACACGAAAGCGCCCATCATTTTGACGCAGGAAAAACTGGCGTCGGGTCTCCCGAAAAATAGCGCGCATCTCCTCTGCCTGGATACGGATTGGAAAACAATCGCCAAGGAAAGCGGCGAAAATCTTGAAACAATTGTCGATCACGAAAATCTTGCCTACTTGATTTACACCTCCGGCTCCACTGGAAAACCAAAAGGCGTGGCGATGCGGCAAGGTGCCTTAATCAATTTGCTTTTTTGGCAATTAAAAAATTGGAGCGCGCGATCTGACGCCACGACACTGCAATTCGCATCTTTGAATTTCGACGTTTCGTTTCAGGAAATTTTCGCGACGTTTGCTTCCGGCGGAACCCTGGTTCTAATTTCTGAGGAACTTCGTCGTGACTCCATCCGACTCGTAAAATTTCTACAAGATCAAAAAATCGAACGGTTGTTCTTGCCTTTCGTCGCTCTAAAACATTTGGCGAATGCTGCTGAACAGGAACAAATTTTTCCGCGAACGTTGCGCGAGGTCATTACGGCGGGCGAGCAGTTGCAAATTACGCCGACAATTGTGAAATTTTTCAGCGAGCTTCCTGATTGCGCTTTGCATAATCAATATGGTCCGTCGGAAACCCACGTCGTCACCGCGTTCAAACTGGAAGGTCCCCCACAGAGTTGGCCCGCGCTCCCATCGATTGGGAAACCCATCGCCAACACGGAAATTTATTTGTTGGACCAACAATTTCAGCGCGTTCGAAACGGTGACCCCGGCGAATTATTTATCGGCGGAGAATGTCTGGCGCGCGGCTATCTGAATCGCCCGGAGTTGACTGCTGAAAAATTTATCCCAAATCCACTTGCGCCCGGCTCGCGGCTCTACAAGACCGGAGACGTGGCCCGTTATTTGCCCGACGGAAATATTGAATTTCTCGGACGCAGCGATCATCAGGTTAAAATCCGCGGCTTCAGAATCGAGTTGGGCGAAATCGAAACGCTGCTCGCACAACATCCATCCGTTCGCGAAGCGATCGTGACCGCGAGAGAAGTCACGGCGGGCGACAAGCAACTCGTTGCCTATGTGGTTCCGCAGCCGACCATGACTTTGAATTCACGTGAGCTGCGCAATTTTCTTTCTGAAAAAGTGCCCAGCTACGCCGTCCCATCACTTTTTGTGCATCTGCCCCGGCTGCCTCTCACACCGAATGGAAAAGTTGACCGACGCGCTCTCCTGGAGCCGCAACAAGTTGAAGAACATTCTTCGGCTCCAATCAAGCCGCCACAAACCCCGCTGGAAATGCAGCTTCAACTTATCTTTGAACGTTTTCTGAAGCGGCGTCCTATTGGAATCGATGTGAGTTTTTTTGAACTGGGCGGCGATTCGTTGCAAGCGCTGGGATTGATCGTCGAAATTGAACGTTTCACCGGGAAAAAATTTCCGCTCGAAATTCTTTATCAGGCTTCGACGATTGAATCGTTGGCGAAGGCGATTCAAAATTCTTCAGGCGATTTTATTTTTTCGTCGATGGTTTCATTGCAGCCGCTCGGAACCAAGCCGCCGCTTTTTCTGGTTCACACCACTCCCGGCGATGTCCTCGCCTATGGAGGTTTAATTTATCATCTCGGCCTCGATCAGCCTTGCTACGGTTTTCAATCGCGCGGATTTGGTCGCGCTGAAGAGAGCCACACGCGCGTCGAAGATATGGCTGCGTATTACGTGAAACAAATGCGCTCGCACCAACCGCAGGGGCCTTATTACTTGGGCGGCTGGTGTTACGGCGGAATCGTCGCGGTCGAAATGGGGCACCAACTTATTGCTGCCGGAGAAAAGATTGCGTTGATGGCGTTAATCGAAACGCCCGCCCCTGCCCCGCCGTTATTTTCCAACTTCAGCTATTACGGGCGCAGGATTTCCTGCTTGTTGAAAATGAATCCCCGACAATGGCGAAAGTATCTCGGCGAAAAAATTAAATATTATCGAGGTGTCAAAATGGCGAATGAGATGCGATTCCGTCGCGTCGAAAAAACCGAGGAAACTTCCAAAGTGGAAGAAGCTAATTCACGGCTTGCAAAGCTTGAGCATGTTTATCACACCAACCTTGACGCGCTGAATTTTTACAACGTGCGTCCCTATCCGAATAAAATAATTTTGTTTAACGCTGCCGAACAAGATCCGGCGCAGGTCACCGATCCGCTTTATGGCTGGCCGAGTCTCGCTGGGGAAATCGAGACCCACACCATTTCCGGTAATCACGACACTATTTTAATGGAGCCGCACGTAAAATCTCTGGCCGGGAAACTGGCCGATTGTCTGGTGCACGCTCAAGTATTGTGAAATGATCTTTCATCGAAAATTTAATCATGACCAATCAGGACGTAACCCGAAACATCTGGCGCAACTCGATTTCAAATTATCTCTCCACCGCCATTCGCATGGTGGTCGGATTGCTTATGTTTCGAATGCTCTATCAGAATCTGACCCGTGAAGAGTTCGGTTTTTGGGCGTTGCTCTGGAGTGTTTTCGGTTATGGAATCCTGCTCGATTTCGGCTTCGGCTTTACGGCGGAAAAACGGGTCGCCGAACTTTCCGTCCATCAGGAATGGGACCGCCTCAGCCGAATTCTCAGCACGATTTTTTTCCTTTATGTTGCCGTCGGTGTATTGATGGTTGCCACGATTTTGTTCAGTTCCCATTACGTCATTGATCTTTTCCACATCACCGAGGCCAACCACGAAAGGTTCCGTGAAATTCTAATCTGGTTCTTCGCCGGAATGGCCGTCGCATTTCCGCTGGGAATTTTCCCAGAAATTTTAATCGGCCAACAGCGCATTTGTCTGACCAACATTATTTTTACCGCTGGCATCGTCGCCAATTTTGTTTCCGTGGCGCTGGCCATTCATTTTCATTGGAGCCTAAAAATTATTTTCATTAACGCGCTGCTCAGTGGAATTCTTCCTTGCGTCGTCTCGGCAATGTTTGCCTTTAAAAAATTACCAAAAGTAAAAATTCGTCTCAGCAATTTTGCCTGGGACACTGTTCGTGAAACGATGCAGTTTTCGCTTTTCGCCTACGTCAGCACGGTCAGCAACATCATTCTCGCGAAAACAGATCAGCTCGTCATCAGCACCGCGCTGGCTGTTTCCGCCGTGGCCATTTATCAAGCCGGCGCAAAACTGGCCGAGACTTTTGCCAGCTTCACCCAACAATTACCCAGCACATTTTCACCTGCTGCGGCGCATCTCCACGCCAAGGGGGACAAAGTTTTCCTTCGCCAACTTCTAATCAATGGAACTCGTTTTACTCTAATGATCGGCACCCCGCTCTATTTCATCTGCGCGTTTTATATGGAAGGGATTCTCGGCCTCTTGACCGGCGACAAACATATCCCTGTCGAAACCTTTTGGATCGGTCAGGTCCTTTTGTTTTGGGTTTATATGGTTCTTGTGACGCAAAGTGTATCGAAGCGAATTTTCATGATGTGCGGTCACGAACGGCGTCTCATGAAATTCAGCGTGGGCGAAGCCGTTCTAAATCTCGCGCTCAGCGTCGGACTGGTTCTGTATTACAAAAATGTTTTGTGCGTCGCGCTGGGTTCGCTGATTTCCACGATGATTTTCGGTTGGTTTTTCATTTGGCCTTTGGCCGCGCGAGAAGCGGATATGTCCTGCTGGCGACTCGCCCGTACTGTTCTCATTCCGATTTGGATCGCTTCGCTGCCATTGGTGGCTTTCCTTTTACTCGCTCGATTTGTTCCGCTGCTCGATTTCCGCGCGAACACAATTTATCTTTTTGCCGAATGCACAGTGGCGGTGTTGGTCGCCGCGCTCAGCCTGTGGCATCAAGCTCTATCCGCGAGCGAGCGCGAACATCTCATTTCACGATTCGGAAAGTTTTTTAAAATTACTCCGGCATGAACGACCCACTCGTCAGCATAATTCTGCGCTCCTACAACGAGGCCTGGGCTTTGCGCGACACGTTGCCCGCGCTGCAATCGCAGGAGTATAAAAATTGGGAACTCCTTGTCATCGACTCCGGTTCCACCGATGGCTCCGTCGATTTAATTCGCAAGGCGAACCCCAAACATTTTCAGCAGATCAAATCCTCGGAATACAATCCAAGTCGTGTCATGAATTGGGGAATGCGCATGGCTCGCGGCGATTTCGGAATTTTTGTCAACGCCGACGCCACGCCTCAAGGTGCGAACTGGCTTCGGCCTCTCGTTACTGCTCTGCTCACTCCCACAACTGCTGCTGTATTCGGAAAACAAATTCCACGTCCTGATTGTCAGGCAGTTTACGCCTGCGATTACGAGCGTTGTTTTGGATCGCGCCGTGAATCAACGAAATGGGACCACTTCTTCAGCATGGTCAGCAGCGGCATTCGCAAAGACATCTGGTCGCGACGCGGCTTTCTTGAAAAACTTCAATACGCCGAAGACGACGAATACACGCGCTGGTGCCGGGCGCAAAATCTGGACGTGGTTTATTGTCCTGAATCCGTGGTGATGCATTCCCACAACTACACGCCTGCTCAAGCCTACAAACGTTATTTCGGCGACGCGCGTGCGCTGGCTGCTTCGTGGCCGGAGAATCCAAATCATTTTAATTTTCCCCGCACCGTCTTGCTGGGTTGGATGAGCGACCTCAGGCACGACCTCGCTTTTTGCATGCGCGAAAAGCGTTTGCGCGAATTGCCGCACGCCGCGCGCATCCGCTGGCATCAACGCCGAGGCAAACTCGATGGATTTAAAACTGGTTGGAAGGAATACCGCACAAATGAAAATTCTCGTGTTGAGCAATCTGTATCCGCCCCATTACGTGGGCGGATATGAACTGCACTGCCAGACTATCGTCGAAGCTTTGCGCGTGCGCGGCCACACGGTGCAAGTGCTCACCTCAGATCACGGCCTTGACGAAAATAATAAACACAAATCGGAATCCGGCGTCGAACGTTCACTGAAAATCCACGGCATGTTCGGCCATCCCTGGCTGAAAATTCATCACCTCAAAAATCAGGAGTTTCACAACAATCAGATTTTGCGCGAAGCAATTGATCGTTTCCAACCGGAACTGGTTTATGGTTGGAACCTTAGCGGACTTTCCAAATCCATGGTTTTCACTCTGCAAAATCTGGGAATCCCAACCACTTTCGTCGTCTGTGATCATTGGATTGCGCGCAGTGCCGACGGCGATGTCTGGTTACGCTGGTGGAACGGAAAAAAAATTTCCGCAAAGCACCGTTTGCTGCGAAGCATTTGGACTGCGGCGGGATTGCGTCGGCGCTGGCACAAAATTGCTCCGACAAATTCCGTGCAGGATTTTTGTTTCCCAAGAATTTATTTCTGCAGCGGAGCTTTGCGCGACTTCACCGCGGATGCGGGTTTTGAAGTTCGACATGGGGGAGTTATTTATTGCCCCATAAATATTCATCGTTTCGCGGGCACGCCACGAACCGCCGCGCAACCACTTCAACGCCTGCTCTATGTCGGACGTCTCACCGAAGACAAAGGCGTGATGACGGCATTGCGAGCGATGGCGCTTCTGCGAAATAAATTCACCGGAGAACTCGCGATCTATGGCCACGGCGACGCGGAATACGAAAAACAATTAAAGACGTTCGCTGAAGAAAAAAAACTCCCAGTTATTTTTGAAAGCCCTCGACGGCCAGAGGAAATGCCAGCCGTTTACAACGCTCACGACGCTTTGCTTTTCACGTCGGAATGGGCCGAGCCATTTGCGCTCACTCCACTCGAAGCGATTGCCAGCGGCTTGCCCGTCATCGGCACAACGACCGGCGGTAGCGGGGAATTGTTGCGGCACGAAGAAAACGCTCTGACCTACACAGCGGGAAACGCTGAAGAACTGGCGCAACGAATTTTGCAGTTGGACAAAGATAATTTGATGCGCGCGAAACTCGCCGCCGCTGGCTATGCTGAAGTTCGCGAACGCTTTGAGGAATCCCACATCGTCGATCAAATCGAAAATTATTTGCGTAAAACTTTAAAAACGTGGAAGCCAATTGCGCCCCGTGATTTTTAATCATGATCTCGCGCTTCACCATCGATGGCAGCGACGCGCTTGAAAAAAATCTGGCGCAGACCTGCCAGCGCATCGCCTCCAAAGTTCGTGACGTGATTCCAAATGGACGGATGGAAGCGCTATTGCTCGGCGGCGGATATGGTCGCGGTCAAGGCGGCGTTTTGAAAACTGAGTCCGGCGATAAACCCTACAACGATTTGGAATTCTATGTTTGTCTGCGCGGCCTCGAGATTTTGAATCGCCGAAAGTATCAACCCGCGCTGCATCATTTAGCCGAAGAAATTTCGCCTGAAGCCGGCCTTGAGGTTGAATTCAAAATCTCCTCGCTGGAGAAACTTCAAAAATTTCCTCCCACCATGTTTGCCTACGATTTGGCGTGGGGGCATCAGACTCTCATCGGAGACGACGAAAGTTTTAGGGGAAATACCGCACCTCACGCCAGTGACATTCCGCTTTATGAGGCAACGCGGCTGCTCATGAACCGCTGCTCCGGTTTGCTTTTTGCCAAAGAACATTTGCAACGAACGCCGTTCACCGCCGATGACGCCGATTTCGTTGGACGCAATCACGCCAAAGCGCAACTCGGTTTTGGCGACGCCTTTCTTTGCGCTGACGGAAAATATCATTGGGACTGCCGGGAACGAAAAGAGCGTCTGGCAAACTTTTCTACCGAACACAATCTGCCGTGGCTCGATGAAGCGCGTCGCCATCACAGCGCGGGCGTGGAATTTAAACTTCATCCGTGGCGAACGACTGATTCGATGGAAACGCTTTGCGACAACCAGCGCGAACTGACTCATCTCGGTTTAAAAATCTGGCTGTGGCTCGAAAGCACGCGCCTCAACCGAATGTTTGTCACCGCCAGTGATTACGCCTTGAGCAGTTTGGATAAATGTCCTGAGACAAATCCGGTTCGCAATTTCTTCGTGAACGCAAAAACTTTTCGGTCGCAAATTCTGCGCGCCGGGAAACCGTCGCGTTATCCGCGCGAAAGATTGTTTCATTCTCTGGCGCTCTTGCTCTGGGACCCGGCGGTATTGTCGGATTTTCCGTTGCAACAGCGGCTGAAAACCGAACTGCGCACCAACGCCAGCACTTTTCCCGAATTCGTGAAGGCCTACGAAAACCTGTGGAAAAATTTTAACTGAAGGCTGCGTGAAAATTCTTGTTTTCTATCCATACATTCCGTGGCCGCTGGATCGCGGGACTTATCAGCGCACATTTAATCTGATCCGCGAGTTGGCCAAGACGCACCAGGTTGATTTGCTCGCCCTCGCGGAAAACGGCGAAGGCATCGAACATAAAACCTTGTTTGAAAAGTTTTGCCGGCGCGTCGAGTTGGTTTCGTTTCAACATCCCGCATGGCAAAAACTTTTTCCTACACGTTTGCTCAATCCGCTGCCGCCGAATGTCGCACATTGGACGATGCCCCACGTGCAACAGGCTTTGGACAGAATGCTCGCGTCGGGAAATTACGACGCGGTTCATGCCTGCGACATAATTCTGGCCCAATATTTCATGCGCCAGCATCACAAGGTTCCGCTGGTCATCGACCGAAGCCGCGTCGATTTGCAGTTTCAATTGATGGAACATTCGCGAATGAATTTCCCGCTTCGCACAAAACTGTTGCGTTGCGAAGGCTATCTCAAACTTTGGCGGTTCGAACGCGCCGTCGCGCGCCGTGCCGCCCTCGAAATTGTCTGCGGCCCCGACGACGAAACTTTTCTGCGCCGTTACGTTCGGCGCGAAATGCCAATCTCTGTCCTCGTCAATGGAGTTGATCTGGATTTTTTTCGACCGGAGGCATCGAACGAGCCGCGTTCCGAAAAGCCGTCGCTGATTTTCTGCGGCGCGATGGATTACAATCCGAACATCGACGCGCTGCGTTGGTATTTTCAGGAGATTCATGAGCCGTTAAAAAATTTAATTCCCGCTCTGGAAGTTCTCGTCGTTGGAAAACAACCAGTCGCCGAAGTTTCTGATTACGGGAAAAAACCAAACGTGACTGTGACCGGCGGCGTGCCGGATGTGCGTCCGTTTTATCGGCGCGCGTGGTTGCAAATCGTCCCGCTCCGCATCGGCGGCGGGACGCGATTAAAAATTGTCGAATCGCTCGCCATGGGAACTCCCGTTGTTTCAACAACCATCGGCGCGCAAGGCCTCAACTTAAAACACGGCGAAAACATTCTCCTCGCCGATTCCGCAGAAGATTTTGTTCGCGAAACGGCGCAAGCGCTTAGAGACGCCGAACTGCGGAAGAAATTAGATCAAACGGGTGTTGAAACGGTCCGTTCTCGATTTTCCTGGAGCACTTTAGGCGAGGAATTGAGTGGTTTATACCAGCAAAGGTTTCCTCGTGAGTCGAAGTTTGTCACGAGTGCTGAGGTTAATCCTGCCTAGCGGGGGAGAGTTGTTGACCAGACACCAACGATTTTTCTCGACGGTTTTTTCGATGAATATTTTCTGATGCTTTTTGCCGGGCGACCTGACGGCGCCACGTCTCGATTTTGGCTGTTAACGCCAGCAATAAAATCCACAGCATAAGGTTTCGTGGCTGAGTCAAGACGCGTTCGACAAAACTCTGCAGATAATTGATGCCGCAACCGACCGCAATGCCGATGCTGACCGCACCCAGAAATTGATGCCGGAATTGCCAAGCAGCGCGAAGATTCAGCCAGAGAAAATACGTGATCAAGATCAGAAAACACCCCAAACCTTGGAAGCCCGTTTCGGCGAGCAATAAATAATAGAGACTTTCCTCAATGCCCTTGGCCGCCTCGAAATCCAGCCGGTCGCCGTGCATCCGAAAATATTGGTCGATGTGATCGCCATAGTGATAGGGATGATTGATCGTCAGCCCATAATTGTTCCAGCCAATGCCGATTGGATAATCGCGGAACATTTTTACGGAAGCTTCTTTCAACATGATTCGCGTTTGTTTGCTGTCGTAAGTGTAGGGATCGTTGAACCGCTCGATGAGCGAATCCATGGTCTTCGCGAGGCCCACCACCCCGCAAAATACCAGGAATCCAATCACGACAATGCGGCGTTTGGTAAATTTATCGAGCAGGCTCAGTCCCATAACCGCGACGGTTCCCACGCCAAAAATGACCAAGCCAGCCCGCGACAGAGTAAATTCCACAATCACCGCCGAGGCCAGAAAGGCGAACAAACAGATATTTGCCCAACGCCCTTTGGTGGCCACTCCCACCGCCAAAAACATCATCGCAATTAAATTCACATACATGGCGAGAGCGTTTTGATGCTCAAATGTCCCCATGATTTGGTGTTGCCCATTGAGATACTTCATTTTGATCACGACCAGAAATTCCCATAGAATAGTTACGGACATGGTCTTCAGAAAAAAGCGCACGTCTTTTTCAGTGCGAACAAAATTGTAGGCGGCGACGAAAATCAAAACGGCTTTAAGCGACTTAAAGGCAGCCATACTAACGAACATCACGGAAGGTGCATTGAAAATTGAAAACAGACTCAATCCGCAATAGAGCAGGTAAAGCCACAAGCCCGGCGGCATTAGCCTGAATTTTGATTTGGATTCGAGTGCGGCGGCGATAATCAATGCCAACGCTAATATTTCGTTGAAGTAAAAATGGAAGCCCCGGGCGTGTCCTCGATATTCCGGCACGAACCCAAGAGTCAACCCCCAGTCCGTCGCTGAAAAAAATCCCGAGATGGTCATGAAACACATCACGAAAAAAGCGATGCGCTGCCATCGGTGACGCCCACGCAGCAATAATCCGAGTACTGGCGGCGCCAAAAAATACAAACAAAACAAGATGCCGACTTTGATTATTTCTTTTGTTTCCAAGTTGCAGAATTTTACGGAGCTTTGCCGTAATCTCAATCGGGGCAAGGCTGATGGTTTCTTGCTCGTTACGATGATTGGGAACACTTCTCCGGCAACTTCTATCCTTAACCGTGTCCCCGAGGGTAGCGAGGATGCGGAGGAGCAAGAAATCTAATTCCGCTTGAATACTTACCCTCACCCAATCCGAAACGGTCGCGTTGAAGCGGCAATGAATTCCGCACTTCCTGCCCCGCAATAACAATCGTTTGAGGCTAACCCTCATCAAAACTCTCGGAGCTTTTACGCACGGAAAAACATGCCTCACCCGATGGCATCTACAGCCGTTGGCGGTTTAAATCTAGCTGGCGGAAAGAACCCGTTCTCGAAAGTGAAACGCCAGAATCTTAATTATGCAGGTTGCGCATTTATTGCGGAAATATAACCCGAGGGAATGGGGCGGAACCGAGACAGCCGTGAAACGTTTGTTCGACGGTTTACGTTTTCATGGAGTTAATTCCATTGCCTATTGTCCAAAAATTTGTTCACAGGCTGAACATGATCCGATTGCTGAGTCAGGCTCTCCGGTGAAACGGTTTAACGCCTTTGTCCCGGTCTGGGGAATTTCCACAGAACAAAAACAGGCGCTCGTATCAGTCGGGGGAAATTTGATGTCGTTCGATGTGATGTGGGAATTGTTGAATGAAAAAAATATTTCGCTCATTCACACCCACACCCACAATCGCCTGGGAGGAATTGCGTTGACCGTCGCGCGCATGAAGCGCATTCCGCTCGTGGCGACGATTCATGGCGGAGTTTTGGATTTGCCATCCGTGGCCCGGGAATATCTCCTCAAACCTCTCGCTGGCGGAATTGAATGGGGCAAAATTTTTGGTCTGCCCCTGCGTTCCCGTCGCGTTCTGCAAGAGGCTGACGCCATTATCACTTGCAACAAGACGGAGGCGGACTTGTTGGGAAAAAAATATCCGAAACAACGGCTGCTCGTGCAACCGCACGGCGTTCCCGTCGCTGAATTTGAAAAAGATTCGCGGGCGAAAGCGCGTGAAGCATTTCCTCAGATTGTGGGAAAACAACTTCTATTGTCGGTTGGTAGAATTGATCCGGTAAAAAACCAAAGCTGGTTGGTCGAACAAGCCGCCACGATCTTTGAAAGACATCCCAACGCTATTCTAGTTTTGGCGGGTTCATGCACGGATGCCGCCTACGGAAAATCCCTTGAACGCGAAATTCAAAAACGCGGTCTTGGAAATCGAGTGCTGCTGACCGGTGGAATCCCGGCGGGAGATGCTCGTCTGATCGGATTATTTCAAGAGGCAAAAGCTTTGTTGCTCCCATCGCTATCCGAAACATTCGGCCTGGTGATTTTGGAATCGTGGGCTGCCGGAAAGCCGGTAATTTCCAGCCGCACTTCTGGGGCTTCTGAACTCATTACTGAAATGGAAAATGGCTGTCTCTTCGATTTAAACAATCCGGTTGGATTCCATTCTGCTGTGAATTCGGCATTGGAAAACCCTGAGACGGCGAAGCGGATGGGCGCGGCTGGTTTTACTTTGGCCAAAACGAAATTCGACACTAACGTGCTGGCTGCAAACATAAAAAAGCTTTACGAAGAATTAATCGAGGAGAAGCGATGAAATACGTCATTTTACGCGACGACGACACGAACGCGCTCACGCCGATTGATTATCTTGAGCGGTTGTATCGCCCGTTTCTCACCCAGGGCTTGCCCGTCAATCTCGCGACGATTCCGAATGTTTCGACCGATGCAACATGGGCTGAAGGCAAGCCAGAATTATTTTTGATGGCGAAAAATGGGGCAACGCCGAAGAACCTTCCGCTCGGCAGCAACGCAAAACTCGCGCGGTATTTGCGTGAAAATTCCGGCTTCCACATTTTGCAACACGGCTGCCGTCACGAATTTGTCAACCAGACTTACGAATTCGCCCAGAAAAATCGGTGGGATATTTCCAGCCGTCTCGAAGAAGGAATAAAATATTTGTTGGAGGCAGGTTTTCAGCGTCCCAGCACGTTCGTAGCGCCGAACGATCAACTTTCGCGCGTCAGTTTCGAGGAAGTTTCAAAACGGTTTCGCGTGCTTTCAACTGGCTGGTACGAGATGCGCCGTTTGCCCATGAGTTGGTGGCCGAAGTACGCCCTGAAAAAAACTTTGCGCGCCCCGCACTGGAAAGTTGGGCAGACGATTCTGCTCACGCATCCCGGCTGTCATCTTTCCTATCACAAATCTTACGACACGATGCTCGACGAAATCAAAAAGAGCATCGAGAGCCGCCGGTTGACTGTGCTTGTGACGCATTGGTGGGAATATTTTCGCGACAACACACCCGACGAGCAATTCATTAATTTGCTGCACGAAACGGGCGATTATCTTGCGCGCCGCAAAGATTTGAAAGTGATCTCATTCGATGATTTGGCTGAACAAAAGATTTCGTTGAACTAAATATGAAAACAAAAATCCTCGATGTGCTTCGTTGCCCGCGCTGTTCCGGCCAACTCACTTTGACTTCGTTTAAAGAAAACGATGTCGAAGTGCGCAGCGGAAAACTCGCGTGCGAAAAAAATCCCGAACACGTTTATGAAATTGAGGATGGAATCATTCGTTTCGCAACCGGTTTTGACCACGAAGCGGTCAAACGCGAAATCGAATATGAGAATTCAACCTACAAAGGCAGTGACCGATTGACCGACGCAAAACTGATCGCGCAATTTCCGGAAACCCTGGCCGAACTCTGGCCTCACACGTGCCATTTCGGTCCCGATTTCAAAGTCCTGATTGAGCATTTGGATTTAAAACCGGATTCCTGGACTTTGGACATCGGCACGGGTCCATGCTGGAGCAGTCGGCTTCTCGCTCAACGCGGCGGAAACGTGATTGCTCTCGACGTGAACGAAGCAAATTTTTACGGCCTCAAGACCTCCGATATTTTGTTCGAGGCTCACCGCGTTTATTTCGAGCGCATTCTGGAGAGCATGAATAATTTGCCGTTCGCTAACGAGAGCATCGACTTCATCACTTTCAACGCGTCGTTCCATCATACGCCTGATCATTATCAGACATTGCGCGAATGCAATCGCGTTTTGAAACCGGGCGGAACCATCGCCATGGTCAATGAAGAGTTTGCCTCGCTGCGTCACAAAATTTTTCCGCCCGGCGAGGCCACGGACACCGGTTCGCATCACAGCATTCTTTATTCGGATTTTGAAAAAGCAGTCGAACAAAACCAGTTCGATATTCAATATTTTTTCGCGCATCACATGCGGGAGAAATTGCGCCGCACGATTCCCAATGCGGTTCTTGGATTCGTCGAGCAATTTCCAATTCTGCTCAAACAATTGAACTCGGCTCTGATTCTTTTGAAAAAACCAGGCGTTCAAAATCGTAACTGCGTGAAACAACCTTCTGCTGTCAATTCAAACCCATGATTGCCACCGCGACAGATTTTTTCCCGGATGACGCCTCTGCGCTCGGCGCCACGCCTCACAAACCTCACACCGCGCTGCGTCCTGATGGCACCGCTCATTCCATCGCGATTCTTGGAATTCCATTCGACAATTTAACGACCACCGAAACACTGAATGCCATTGAGGAAATGGTGGCGTCGCGCAAGCCGCATTACCTCGCCACCGCCAACGTTGATTTTCTTGTTCAAGCTAAACACGACCTTGAATTGCGCCGCATTTTGCTGGAAGCGAATCTTGTGCTTTGCGATGGCACGCCGCTGGTCTGGGCGTCGCGACTTCTCGGAAATCCATTGCCAGAGCGCGTGGCTGGATCTGACCTGGTTCCCCTGCTCATCCAAATTGCCGAAAAGAAAAATTACAGAATTTATTTCCTGGGTGGCAGTCCCGACGCTGCCGAAGCGGCTGTGGATAATCTCAAGAAGCAACACCCGCAATTAACGGTCGCCGGATATTATTCACCGCCTTTTGCTTCCTTGCTCGAAATGGATCACGACCAAATCCGTCAACGCATTCAAAAAGCGAAGCCGGATTTGCTGTTCGTTTCTTTCGGGTGTCCTAAACAGGAAAAATGGATCTCGATGCATTATCGTTCTTTAGGCGTTCCGGTTTGCGTCGGTGTGGGAGCGACCATTGATTTCCTGGCTGGAAAAATAAAACGCGCGCCAAAATTGATGCAAAAAACCGGGACAGAATGGATTTTTCGAACCGCACAAGAACCGCGACGACTCCTGGGCCGTTACGTCAAATGCCTGTGGTGGTTCAGCGGCGCAATTCTTCAACAATGGTGGCAGATGCAACTGGCAGGGGGCAGAAAAAAAAGCATTCGCGAGACACCTGCACCGACCGGCGAAGTCACTTGGAAAACAGTGCGACTGCCCGAACGACTTGACGTGGAAACGGTTCGTCGCGACGCCTTGCTCTGCGAACAGGCGTTGGCGTCCAGCCGCTGCTGCCTGATTGATTTATCGAACGTGAAGTTTGTGGACAGCACTGGCATCGGCCTCCTGGTTCGCTTGCAAAAAAAGGCGCGCGTCACCGGCCAACCACTCATTCTTTTGGCACCAAGCCAGGCTATGCTCTCCGCGTTACAATTGATGCGCCTTCGAGATTTCTTTTTGATTGCTCGCGACATCGCTGAAGCGCGAAAATTTTCTGAATCCGTCGGCGTCGCGAACCCAGTTCAGTTACAACAAAATTATTTCCCATCAAAGCCTTCGTTGTTTTGGCGCGGCGAAATCACCGCCGCAAATGCCGAGCAGGTTTGGCAAACAACCCAAACCCATATCGCCTCCCGCACAAACGGAAAAGCCCCCCTGAAAATCGATCTTTCATCGGTCCAATTCATCGACAGCACTGGCATCGGACTCATGCTGCGCGTAAAAAAACATGCGACCGCCCAAGGCATTAGACTTCAATTTATCGGCGCGCAACCGAATGTGAAAACCATTTTGCGCCTGTCAAAACTGGAATCAGTGGTTTTAAGCCAGGAGTAAATGAGGATTGCTATTTCCACCTCGGTTATCCAGCGAGGGCAAACCGGCGTTGCTCAATATGTTTTTTCGCTCATTCGCTCGTTGCAAAAACACGCGCGAGAGCATCACTTCACCCTCTTTGTTTTGGAAGAGGATTTGCCCCTTTTCGAATTTGCCAAGGCCACTATGCAAATCGTGACTGTCGCCGAAAGCTTTCGCCCGCCATTAAAAAATATCTTGTGGCATCAAACCAAACTCCCCCGTCTGATTCGCCAGCATAAAATTGAGGTGTTGCATGTGCCGAGTTATCGCCGGTTGCTTTGGCCGCAACCGTGCGCGCTCGTAGCCACCATTCATGACCTCGCGCCATTTCACGTGACCAATAAATACGATTGGAAACGGATGTTTTATGGGCGTGTCGTGGCAAAACAACTGGCCAGACGCCAGCATGAAATCATCGCCATCAGCGAAAATACCGCGGCGGACATTGAGCGGTTCTTTAATTTGCCACGAAAAAACCTGACGGTAGTTCACAACGGGCTTGATGAAGGCCGCTTTTTTCCCGTTTCAAAAGATGCGGCCAAAAAAATCGTCGCGAGTCACCACAAAATTCACGCCCCATTTTTTTTGTATATTGCGCGTCTGGAATATCCCGGCAAAAACCACATCCGTTTGATCGAGGCTTTCAATCAATTTAAAGCTGAAACAAAATCCAATTGGCATTTGGTTTTTGGCGGGAGCGATTGGCACGGATCTGACGTGATTTATCAAAATATCCGCCAATCCCCTTTCGCCCGCGACATCCATTCACTCGGATTTGTTTCCACTGACGCCCTGCCCACACTCTATCGCGCTGCCGATGTTTTTGTTTTTCCATCGCTTTACGAGGGATTCGGTTTGCCGCCGATTGAAGCGATGGCTTGCGGTTGTCCGGTAATTTCTTCGAGTCGCGGTTCGCTCGGTGAAGTGGTGGGAGATGCCGCTGCGATCATTGATCCCGAAAATGTTGCTGACTTAGAAAAGCAGATGACAATTCTCGCCACGAATGCGGACGTGCGGGAAAAACTGCGCGAAGCCGGATTTGCCCGAGCCAAATGTTTCAGGTGGGAAAAGACTGCCGAAGAAACCTTTCAAGTGTACACGCGCGCCTTTTCGCGGCAAAAAAGTTTTGCGCCCATCTCACTTCGCCCAGATGCGTTGCCCGCTCCAATCGCAAAAAGCTGAAAGCGTTTTTATTTGTGCAAAAGAAACGCAATCAGATCAGCCATGTCATGCGGCGGGACTGCCGCTTCCAAACCTTCCGGCATGAGCGAAAGTCCAGAGCTGGAAATTTTTTGAATGTTCTGCCGCAAAACCGTTTCCTGAATACCGTCCGACCGTTTCAAGCTAATGCTGCCGGCGGTTTCCGAAATGATGATTCCTGAAAGCGATGATCCGTCCTTCAACTCAATTTCATAAGAAACAAAGTTCGGAGCAACTTCACGATTTGGATCGAGAATGTTCATCATGATTTTCTCAGCATCCCATTGCCGAACAGTTTCCAGATTTGGACCAACCTCATTACCTTTGTCACCGGAGCGATGACAAACCATGCAATTGCTTTCAAAAACTTTTTGGCCGCGAGCCTTGTCGCCTTTCAAAGACAAGGCAGAATGATATTCTCCGAGAACTTCTTTACGCGAACCCACATTCTCTCGGCCAAACAATTTTGCCGCTTGTTCATGAAGCGCAGGAACCGTCTGCGCCAATAGCATGGTTTTCCGCGCCTGATTGATTTGAGCGACTGAAACATTTCCGTCTTCAATCGCATCCAGCAGTGGCTTCAATCTTTCTTTACGGGAAAAAATCGCAACCAAAACTTCCTCGCGAATTGCGGGCGTGAAACTCCGCCACGGGTTCAGCAAGAGCATCGGGACTTCGGCATTTTTAAATCCGGCCAGCGCCCGCACCGCTGCCGCTTGAATTTCCTGCGGCTCATGCGCATCCAGCAATTTTGACAATGCTCCTTTAGCTTTCTCGAATTCTTCATAGCCGAGCAGATGAATCGCTTCCCGGCGCTTCGCGAAAGTTTCGGTCTGACTTTGCGCAAGTTGAGCCGCCTCACTCAAAACAGAATCCATTTTATTTGCGCCCATCGATTCGGCATTTGGAAATGCGGTTCGGAAATTTTTTCCCGCCTGCCTCAAACCATCGCCGAGGCCGCCCATGAAACTCTCCTGAATGTCGCACGCGCAATACGGCACCGAATTGTAAGCAGCTAAAATCTCGTAAAGGTGCTGGGTCTTGTTTTGCGCGCCGAGAACAAACGTCATTTGCCGCAGAAGATTCTGCCCGGACTGGTTCGTGACGAAAGTTTCATCTTTGAGCAACAACTCAACTAGCGGAACGCAAATGTCCGGCTGGCAACTTAAAACAGCGGCGCGCATCCACGGATTTTCTGGATCGCGTTTGGCAATCGCCAGCAAAGCCGAAGCAATTTTCGGATATTTGGTTTCGCCCAATGAAAACGCAGCCTGAAAACGAACGCGAATTTCAGAGTCGCCTGCCAGCGAAATTACCATCCTCAAAAGCTCCGGCGATTCTGCAAAACGAGTATCAGCCAGTTTGATCGCATTTTCGCGAACGCCCGCTGATTTGTCGGATAATCCAAGAGCAACATCTTGATCGCGCAATGCGTTCAAACCCTCTAAGCACCAGAGCGCTTGAAGCCGAGCGAGAGAGTTGGAACTTTTGTTTAAAAGATTTCTCAGCAGCGACGCAGCGGCTTGATCCTGCCGCTCGAAAATCAATCGCTGCGCTGTTTCGCGCCACCATGCATTCGGATTTTCCAAGGTTGCGACGAGTTCGGCGGTGGTCACCTTCCCAAGCTTTGGCCCATTTGGAATTTTAAAATTGGGCGGAGCCAAACGATAGATTCGTCCGCGATCCATTCCACTTTGCAAATCAAGTTGCTCACGAATGTCGTCGGGAATCGACCACGGATGCTCGATGGTTTCCCGATACATATCGAGGACGTGCAACGTCCCGTCTGGCGCATTCACAAAATTGACAGGACGAAACCAAGTGTCGGTTGAAGCGACAAACTCCACGTTTTTTTCAGCGCGTTCTGCTCTGAAAACAACGCCGTCCGCAACCATCGTTTGATGATAAATGACGTTGTTCGCCACTTCGCCGAGAAAAGCATGTCCCCAAAATTCGCTTGGATAAGCCGCACCGCGATAAATGGTAATTCCGCTCGCCGATGTAAAAACTCCGCCCCCGGTCAATTCGCTGCGTGGAATTTTTTTATCTTCAGCCGTCCAACGTTTACCGCGAAGTTCGCGCCACGGTTCAACGGGACTGATTCGATAAATGGGCAAGCTGTCGCCAGCGGCAGCAGAATCGTGAATCGCAGTTTTCACCGGCAGGAATGGATTGCGCGCCAGATAACGATTTTCCAAAACAACCTGTTGCGCAGGATTGCGGATGTTGCAGAGAAAACGATTTCCCAAATCGTCAAAAGTATTTCCGAAACGCGCGCCGCCGGAAATAACTTCAAATTTTTCCGTCACCGGATCGAAACGAAAATCGTTGTGTAAAAAAGTGATCGGCTTCGCATCAAGTTTTTCACCGGGAACGATACTTCCTCCATTGCCTGAACCTGCGGCGTAAATTTTGTTGTCGAGTCCCCAGATCGGATTGTTCATTACGGCTTGAACGTTGTATTTGCGAAAGCCCGTGAAAACTTTTTTACGAACGTCGGCTTTGTGATCCCCATTGGTGTCTTTCAAATACCAAATGTCCGGCGTCGCAGTGACGAACACACCGCCTTTCCAACAAACAATTCCGCTCGGCCAGGAAAGTTGTTCGGCAAAAATCCAACTCTTATCGAACTTGCCGTCGCCATTCATATCTTCGAGCACACGGATGCGGCCAATCGGTTTGTCGGTGTTATTTTCTTTCCAGGCTTCGTGCTTGGTTTTGTCGGTGTAAGGGTAGTCGTTCATTTCTGCGACGTAAGCCAAACCATTTTCGTCGTAAGCCATCGCGACGGGATCGGTGACCATCGGTTCACTGGCGAGCAATTCCATTTTGAATCCGTTCTGTATCCGAAAAGTTTTGGCAGCGTCGTTTGGCTGGACTGGGGGAAGGCTGGGTAATTTTTCGAGAATAGCTGGAATGGGATTTGTCGGCACTGCGCCAAGATTGAAGGTGCCAACGTAAAGCAAAACTGAAAGTAAAAGTCGCATAAACTTGAAAATCCTCGTTACGGACGACGAAGGCCCGAACGGTATTCTAAGAGTCAATTATGTTAAGAAATTTTTGAGCAAGGTTTTGGATGGGTCCAGGCGTTTCTATCAGAAATTTTTAAAATTTTGCCTATAATTCTTGTCAAATTGCCACTTGCTTCCTAAAAACTACGACCCTATATTGCGCGCTCTTTTTAAGAGAACGATCAATTTATGCGACGACCCAAAGGTATCAAAACCAGAAAAGCAGTAGCCAAGCGTTTTAAAATTACGGGCAGTGGAAAAATCAAACGATCGCGCGCGGGCAAACGCCATTTGCTGCAAAGCAAAAGCTCCAAACGCCGCCGCAGTCTCGGCACCGCCAAGATGGTCGATAAAACCGATATGTACCGCATCATGCAGAATTTGCCGTTCAGCCACTAATTTTAACTCAACTATTTAACTCCCATGCGTGTTACAAATGCTCCAGCTTCCCGCAAACGCCGTATTCGGACAATCAAAGCCGCCAAAGGCTTTCGCCTAAAACGGTCAGCGCTTTATCGCTACGCCGCCGATGCGCTCGATCACGGTCGTCAATACGCCTATCGCGATCGCAAAGTCAAAAAGCGCACTTATCGCGCCCTCTGGCAAATCCGCATCAACGCCGCTGCTCGCGCTGCCGGCACAACCTACAGCCGTTTCATTGAAGGCTTGAAAGCTGCGAACTGCCCATTGGATCGTAAGGTTTTGGCCGACATTGCAGCCACCGATAATGCCGCGTTTTTGGAATTGGTTGCACTTGCTCAAAATGCTTTGAAGACAAAAACCGCCAAAACAGCGAAGGCTTAACCAGTTTTCAGTTTCAATTTTTCATCGGGCGACCAGCAATGGCCGCCCGTTTTCTTTTTCCACTGAAAACTTGAAACTCAAAACTTAAAACTTAAAACTCCCGCAATGTCTTTCTTGAACGAACTTGAGCCGCTCAAACAAACCGCGCTCGCCGATTTAAAATCGGCCACAGATTTAGCAGCCTTGGAACAAACCAAAGGAACCTACCTCGGCGCGAATGGAAAATTTACCGCCTTGATGAAGCAACTCGGAACGCTAACCAAAGACGAACGTCCCGCTGCTGGAAAACTCATCAATCAAACCAAAGCCGATTTAGAAAATGCGCTGACGGAACGTCGCTCGGAATTGGAATTAAAAGCGGCGCTTCCAAAAGAGCCAACCGATTTCACTTTGCCAGGACGCCGACGTTCAATTGGAAAACTTCATCCGCTCACGCAAGTCTCCGACGACATCGTCCGAGCTTTTCGCAAAATTGGTTTTGCCGTTGCGGATGGGCCGGAAATTGAAGACGAGTTCCATTGCTTTGACGCGCTCAATACTCCCGCCGATCATCCGGCGCGTGATTTGCAGGATACGTTTTATTTAAACGTGCTTGGAGCGTCTCGCTCCAATTCTGCCAGCGAGACGCTGGCAGCACGTTCACTTCTGCGCACGCACACTTCATCCGTCCAAATCCGCGTGATGCAGAAACAACCGCCACCAGTTCGCATCATTTCTCTCGGACGGGTTTTTCGCCGAGACAATGCCGACGCCACTCACAATCCGACGTTTCATCAGATTGAAGGTTTGTACGTGGACAAAAATGTGACGGTCGGCGATCTGAAAGGAACCGTTGAATTTGTTTTCAAAGAGTTGATGGGTTCAGACGTGAAAGTTCGATTTCGCCCGCATTACTTCAGCTACACTGAACCAAGTTTTGAAATCGATTTCTCAAGTTCGCTCGTGAAAAAAATGGGCAAAGACTGGCTGGAAATCGCTGGTTGCGGAATGGTTCACCCTCAAGTTTTTGAAAATGTCGGATACGATCCTGAAGTCTGGAGTGGCTGGGCATTCGGTTTCGGAATCGAACGCATCGCGATGATTCGCTACGGGATTAACGACATTCGTTTGTTCTACGAAAACGATGCGAGATTTTTGCGACAATTCTAAACGAACCGTCACACCGCATCGTTCAACTGTTTACCAAACCAACTTCCACATTGGAGCCCAGCCGTTAACAACGCAGCCCCCTAGAATTAAGTCGCCACGCCGTTCCCGTTCAAAGAGTTCGTCACCGCCCATCACCATTCCATAAATAACAGGAACAAACTTGGGGCGTCCCTGTCGCGTCCCAAAACTTATATCTGCTGGCAATAAAGACAGAACAATGAAGCCAATACAAAGTACGCGTTTAGTCATCCGGCGCTTTTCAGCGGAAATGAAGAACAAAACAACACAGCAGATAAGAGCAAAGAAAATTGCCGAGAAACGAAATAATGTGGTAAGCCAAACGAAAGTCGCAAACAACACAGTTGCCACCGCGAACGCTCGCTTTAAGAACGTGGCTATGCAGGCTTTATTCATGAGTTCTGACAGTTATTTCAACACGCTGACTTTTTGTTCCGAACTCGGTTTGCGCACATGAATTAAAATCGGCAGCGAGGTTGGGTTGCCCGCTTGCTTCGCCTGACAATACGCCAGCCGATCTGTTTCAGGAACCCACTTGGCCGCCTTGAGAAAAATCTGCCGCTCATTTTCTCCTTTCGGAATTAACACGCCGCTGAGACCGATGTTGTCCACGATCACGCCGTGCGGAAGATTTTCCACGGAAAATGTCACGAGATCATCATGGCCTTCACGTTTTATTTTCAACCACGCCGGAACGA
>JBDSLX010000291.1:0-11358 GCA_039916145.1 Verrucomicrobiota bacterium
AAGAATTTCAACACCTTCAGCGGCTTTAATATCGCCAACGTGAACAGATTGGCCAATTTCCAGCGCGCTGACATCTACCGTGATGACATCCGGCAAATCTTTCGGTAATGCGCGAACTTTGATTTTGAAGAGAACGTGTTCGAGAACACCGCCGCCGGATTTCACGCCAACCGCTTCGCCAGTGCTTTCGACCGGAACCATGATGGTAACTTTTTCGTTCGCGGCGACTTCGTGCAAATCAACGTGAAGAACTTTTCCACTGAGCGGGTGATGTTGAACTTCTTGCACGAGCGCAAGGCGTTTGCCGTCGGTTCCGACCGCAAGATCCACCAAAACGTTTTCAGAAGCGGAATGATGAATTAAATTATCAAACTCTACGACGTCGATTTCGAGATTCTGAGGTTGAGTTTTGCCGCCGTAAATCACCGCCGGAACGCGTCCAGTAGTGCGGAGTTTCTTTACTTCACCACGACGAAGTTGCGTCCGTGGAAATGCTTTTAATGATACTGATTTCATGTTTCTTAAAGTTGGCCAACGACTAACTAGTACGTCCGCCTTTAAATTCAAATAACGAAGTTATCGAGGAATTACAATTGATCCGCTTGATCGCTTCGCCCAACAAACTTGCTACCGATAACGTCGTAATGTTCACCCCGTCAATCGGCGGGCGTAGGACGGTATCAGTAGTTATTAGTTCGTCAATATTGGATTTTCGCAATCTTTCGATGCCCAAATCGTTCAAAATCGCGTGCGAAACGCAGGCGGTTATTTTTCGCGCGCCTTTCTTTTTCAGGAGGGCGGCGGCGGTGGTCAAAGTCCCGGCCGTTTCCGTCAAATCATCCACCATCAGAACATTTTTTCCGCGAATTTCGCCAATGACGGTCATGGATTCAATTTCCGTCGCGCTTTTCCGGCGTTTCGCCACGATGGCCAAACCTGCTTCCAAAACCTGGGAATAAGCGTGGGCCATTTTCAAGCCACCAACGTCGGGGCTGACGACGACCAGGTTTTCCAGTTTTTTCTTTTTCAAATATTCATACATCACGGGCGCGGCGTAAAGATGATCGACTGGAATATCGAAGAAACCTTGTATCTGCTGCGCGTGCAAATCCATCGTGAGAATTCGATTCGCGCCAGCGGCGATTAAGAGATTGGCCACAAGTTTGGCGGTGATGGGAACGCGCGGCTGATCTTTGCGATCCTGTCGGGCGTAACCGTAAAAAGGCAGAACCGCCGTAATCCTTTGCGCACTGGCGCGACGAAGCGCATCCATCATGATAAACATTTCCATCAGATTGTGATTCGTCGGCGGACAAGTGGATTGCAAGAGGAAGACATCTTCGCCGCGAACGTTCTCCTCAATCTTGACGAAAGTCTCGCCATCGGGAAAGGCGCTGACAGTGCATTTTCCAAGTTCAAGACCAATGGAAGCGGCGATGGCTTCGGACAACGGAGGGTTTGATGTACCGGCAAAAATTTTCACAATTTGATTTTGATTTCCAAAAAAATAAAACCACCATTTCAGGTGGTTTTGAATGCGGGCAAAACTTTAGCCGCGACTTTTCGCCATGCAAGTCCTAATCGAATTAAAAACCAAAATTCGTCCAACTCGAGGCTTTTACGGGCTTTGCCACGAAAAGGTTGTTAACCACTCTGAGAATAAAACAGGCAGTGCACGCGCATCGGCAATTCCATCGCCGTCCCATTTCTTGCACTTTGAGAAGGAACCGCCTTGTGAACGAAATTGCGGTCACCCCTCCTTCGCTCTACACTCAAGCCATGCGCGTTTTCTTTTCCCTGATGTCCTTGCTCTGGTGCGCGGCGATTATGGCAGCCCCCTCTGAACGCGTTCAACTTCTCCGCACCCCCGACGGCGGAATTCAGCCGCAAGCAGTCGTGGATGAAAACGAAGTCATTCACCTCATTTATTTCAAAGGCGAAGCGAAAGGGGGGAATGTTTTTTACCGAACCAAAGGCCCGCGAGACGAACAATTTTCGAACCCAATTCAGGTCAACTCGGCCTCCAACAGTGCGGTCGTGATCGGCACCGTTCGCGGCGCACAACTTGCCATTGGAAAAAACGGTCGAGCGCACGTGGCTTGGAATGGCAGCGGCACCACTCCTGGCGGCCAGCACCAAGGCGCGCCGCTCTGGTATGCGCGATTGAATGAGGCGGGAAATGGATTTGAAAAACAGCGCGACTTGATCACTCGTGCTGGCGGACTGGATGGCGGTTGCACGATTGCGGCGGAGCAGGAAAATGTTTACGCGCTGTGGCACGGCGAATTGCCCGATAATTTGCGCGGAGAAGCAGGCCGGGCAGTTTACATCGCGCGCTCAATTGATGCAGGAAAAACGTTCACCCCGGAAGAGGCCGCGACCTCTGGCCGAGGTGCGTGCGCTTGCTGTGGAATGCGGGCCTTTGCAGACCGGTCGGGAAATCTTTTCGCACTCTACCGAGCGGCCGCAGAGAGCACACAACGGGATGAAATCCTACTGCTCTCCCGCGACCACGGAAAAACTTTCGCGATTGCGCACGAACATCCCTGGCAAATCGCAATGTGCCCGATGAGTACTGCCGCCATTTCCGGGTCGAAAACGGCATCGGTCGCGGCATGGGAAACTGCGGGGCAGATTTATTTTTCAATAATTAATGCTAAAGATTGCGCCATCTCGAAATCCATTGCGGCGAGCGGATCGGAAAAATGCAAAAACCCGGCTGCTGCGATCAACGCAAAAGGCGAAATCATGGTGACGTGGACGCATGGAACCGGTTGGGCTAAGGGCGGCTCGGTCGCGTGGCAATTATTCGATCCAACGGGACACCCGACAGCACTAAAAGGGCGCTCGACCGGCGTAGCGGTTTGGGGTTTGGTTTCGTGCATGGCCAAGCCCGATGGAAATTTCATCATTTTTTACTAAGCCGCTTCGGAAGCGAATCAATGGTTTCGAGCGCATTGAAAAACCCTCGCGCTTTTGCCAACGTTTCTTCGTATTCCGCTGCGGGATTGGAATCGGCGACAATACCTGCGCCGACGTGGAAATAAATTTTCTTCTCTTTGCAAACGGCAGTGCGAATCGTGATGCTCAACTGGCTTTCGCGGTTGAATCCGAGATAGCCAAGCGCGCCGGTGTAGGGACCGCGAGTGATGGGTTCAAGTTCGTCGATGATTTCCATGGCGCGAATCTTTGGCGCACCGGTGATGCTGCCGCCCGGAAAACTCGAGGCGAAGGCGGCAAAGTGCGTGATGTCCTCGCGGAGCCGACCTTCAATGGTGGAGACGAGATGTTGCACTTGCGGATAGCGTTCGAGACGCACGAGTTCGGGGACTTGCACGGAGCCGTATTCGCAAACTTTGCCTAAATCGTTTCGCAATAAATCGGTGATCATCACGAGTTCGGCCATTTCCTTCGCGCTGGTTTGAAGTTCATAAGTCAGTTGCGCGTCACGATTGCTGTCAGCGGAGCGCGGGCGCGTTCCTTTGATGGGCCGGGTTTGAATCTGCGAACCGCTCATGCGCAAAAAAGATTCCGGAGAAGATGAGGCAATTTGAAAATCGCCACAGTCGAAATACGCCGAAAACGGCGCGGGAGAAACAGACGCAAGCCGTTGAAAAAATTCCCAGCCGGACAGCATACAATTCGCAGCAAGGCGTTGCGAAAGGTTCACTTGATAAATGTCTCCGGCGCGGATGTAGCGTTGTGCTTTTTCGACTTTGGAAATAAATTCAGCGACCGAAAGATTAGAGGCGACTTTGGACGGTGCCGACTTGCAGGCGCTTTCTTGCGGCGCAAGCTCTCGCGCCGACGTGGGCGAGAACTCGCTAACGGGAAAGTGGCGATACGACACGGCACTCCAAAATTCCAGTTCACATTGCGCCTTGGTTTCGTTGCGCGAGCCGTCTGCTTCCAAGCCTGTGGAAATAACCCACGTCTTATCGAGACGATGATCGAAGACGACAAGGCTGCCGTAAAAACCGATGCAACAATCCGGCAACTCCAAATCATTCACGGCAGTGCGCGGCAATTTGGGTTCAACAAAATTCTTTAAATCGTAACCCCAATATCCGAAACACCCGCCGAGCGGAAAAGGCGAATCGATTTCTTCGAGCAATTCGTAGCGCGACATGAAACTGTCGAGAACGTGCCACGGATTTCCAAATTGAACGTGATGCGCGTCACCAGAGAAAATTTCGCAACGGGAACCAAACGAACGCAGCGTTAGAAAGGGGCAAGCCGCCACAAACGAATACCGAGCCTGAGGTGAATCGAAAAATCCACTGCGCAACAAAATGATTCCGGGCTGGTCGCGCAATTGTTCGACCAGCGATTCCGGCGTGTGCGTCGTTTGAATTTGTTGGATGAGCGGACGCATTGTTTTGAAAGCTTTCGCGAGTTAAAAATTTTCTCGAGGAGAGTGCATGCGCCGGTTGCTTATTTTGTGGGTAACAACTCTTCAATTTTCGCTTTCAATTCCGTGTAATCTTTGTCGCCCCGGACATATTTTCCACCGGGATGAATTCGGCGAATGATGCCGCGCCGGTCGATCAGGAAACTGACACTCGTCCAGTTTTCCTTGCCTTGGTCCAGCCACCAACGATGAAGTGTTTTCCAATCGGGATCGATGGCGACGGGAAATTTGAAACCAAATGTTTTTGTGAATCTCTTCACCTCCTCGATTCGCAAAGGCTCATCAGATTTATGATGATAAAATCCGATGATCTGCAAGCCGCGCGCAGAATATTTTTCGTGAAATTCATTCAGCGCTGGAGCGGTAGCTTTGCAATACGGGCAATCTGGCGCAGTCCACCACCGGACCAGCACGACTTTGCCGCGCAGGTCTTTTAATTCGAGCGGAGGAGAGTTGATCCAGTTCGTCACGCTCCACTCCGGCGCTGGGGTGCCGATCAGTTTTTGGTCAGCGGATACCGCGTTGCCGAATGCCATCAGGAACGGCAAAACAAAAATAAAACTAAATCGCTTCATGCAAGTTGGCTTCTGGATATTCCTACACTGAAGAATTAGTCGCTGCAAACGCCCTGTCTGGCAATTATTCGCGCGTTCGGTAGAAGCCTCTTTCAAAATTTGTGGCGGAGTTGTCGATGAATTCAATGCTGCCGTTGGTGCTGGAGATATTAGTCAAAGGATTCCAATCAATGAAGTTTGTCGTGCGATCAATCCAATAAGAAACACCCGCGCCGCCGCTGATCAAGAGATCCATCCGGCCATCCGACAAACGTTTGATCCATTGGAACTGCGCCGGAGCGGGCGCAAATGCGCTGACATAAACAAATCGGACCGCGTCGGCGAGCACCACTGTGGGTGAGGCGTTGTTCGACAACTGAACATAGCCGTTGGTTCCTTGCAAAAACGGACGAGCAGCGGCAATCAAAAACCATTGGGCACCGTTGATTTGTTGATTCACTAAAATGTTGGTGCTGCCTGCGTGATGCACCACTGTCCACGGCGCGTTAGTCGCGCGATTGCCGCCTTGCGGAAACCAGATGTAAACATCGTAATAACCGGGCAGACCGATATTGGGCCGAAAAATTACGTTGGAAGCTCCCTCCGCAGTTGTAACGGCGAAACGATAATCGGAATTGAACTTGCCTGCGCCTGTGCCGGTTTGCCAATCGCCCGAAAAAGTCACACCGGAATCCAAATTATCTAAAATCAGATCGAGAGTGACGAAATTCGCGGTGACCGTTTTGTTGGTCGTCAACATGATATTGATTTGATTATTCGTGCCGCTCGCGTCGCCCGACCAACCGGTAAAAATAAAATTCGGGTTGGGAGTCGCAGTCAATGCAACGGTGGAGCCGGGCGCATAACTTGATTGATCAGGACTTTTTGCAATCGAACCTCCAGTTGCGCTAGCGGTCAAAGAATAATTCACGGTGAGAATCGCCGATGCGCTATTGGTTGAACCAAGCACGTTTGAAACTATCACGGAGTACGAGCCAGCATGATTCGTCTGCACATTAAATCGGGTGTAGGCACTGCTGGTCGCACCCAAAATGTCTGCGGAATTAAAACGCCATTGGTAGCCGGGCGACGGCGTGGCGGACGCGCTGACGGAGAACGTGGCGTTGCCGCCGGCGATGGCAGTTTGGCTCTGCGGTTGAGCGCTGATAACGGGCGCAATGGGAACGCCCGATAAAGTTGTTGCGCTGGCCTGAGCGGAATTACTCGAAGCGCCTAAAGAATTCGTTGCCTTCACCACAAAATAATAAGTCGTGTTCGCAGAAAGATTGGTGCTGCTGAAATTCGTGGAGTTGGCCGACAGCATGGCGATGTCGGCGTAAGGGCCTCCGGAAACCGTGCTGCGTCCAACAATAAAATTCGATTCGTTCGTGGCATTGTCGTTCCAGCCAAGATTGATTTGCGAACTGCTCACAGTAGCGGCGGTTAAGCCGCTGGGAGCCGTCGGCGCAGAGGTGGGTGGAACAAAAATCAGCTTGATTCCGTCCGACATGACGACGCTGCCAGCTTCAGAATTATCCGCAACTCGAATATTTCCGCTCGTCCCCACGGCGAAATCAAAACGACCCAGTTTGTTCCATCGACCGGCATTGACCTGTTGGTTGGCGTAAACGGTCGTGGAACCGCCGTTGTAATTGATGACATGCGGCACGCCGACAGAGGCGGTCAGATTCGAGGCCACGTTCGGGTGCCATTCATAAACATCGTAGTTGCCGGGGACGATGACATTGGGGATGTATTGCACGTAAGCCGTGCCGCTGCCTTGAGCTTTGTAAAAATAATTGGTTCCAAACGTGTTGGTTTCAGTCGTGCCGTAATAAGTTCCGTTGTCAAATATTCGAACGGAAGTCCATGAACCCACCCGACCCGCGCTTGCATTATCAATGACGATGTTGTTCACGATTCCGGGAAAATCACCGATGGTCGCCTCTTTGATAAAAGCCCATTGCTCCGCGCCGTGCAGATCAGCCCGCCAGAAACTCGCGCCTTTGTATCCACCAGCAGTAACACTGTGAATGTCCGCTGTGAGATGATCTACAAATTGCCCAACCTGCACATCGGGAATATGAGAAACCCCACTGTTGGGCGGGTTCGGTCCATAGACATGATTGACCGGTGCGAGCGGCTTGATGGAATTCGTCCATATGCCGGTGAGACCGTTTTGCCAGTTCCGCCAGTTTGCGTCCGCCCAATTAATATTGCCGGAAGGTGACCGCGCAATATTGACACGTCCAAAATGATAAATCTGCGGCATCACGGCATCGCTCCAATAACCAAATTCCTTGTAAGGAAATGATGAGTGATAGCTGATGATGTCAAAGGGCGCGTGCGCTAGAAATTTATTTGGCCAGTTGGTGCGCGTCTGGCCGCAGATCTGCCACGCGAGGTTCAGATTGTCCGGCACGTTCTGAACTTCCCATTCGGATTCTGCATCCCACACAAATCCATCCGCGCCTTGATTAAATACGTAATCTGCCACCGCAACTTCCCCCGCCACATTGACGCCGCCTTGGCCGGATCGATTGTAGCCAAAAATTAACAGTCCGGCGGCGTGGGCCGCATTGACCAGAGACGTGGTGAATTGCGGAGCAGCATCGCTCGGATAGAGTTCCGAACCCGAAGCCGCCTTGACGATAATGTATCGGATACCCTGGCTTTTTTCGTAGGCCATGAAGCTGGCGATATTCGTTACCGAAGGAACATTGCCTCCCATCCCCGACGTCAAAGCGCTCAAGTAATAAACCCAGTCGCCTTTGCCAAGATTGGCCGGGTCAATGCCGCCATCGCGAATGACGGCGGAAGTTGGATGCGTGAAAGAAAAACAAATGGACGCAACAAGCGTCGCCAGAAAACTACGATTCAAGGGTGAAAACATAAGCGGATAGAAGACCATAGGTTTTAAGGCGAAATGGGTCAATCTTCTTCAAGTAAATTAATGTCTCCAAAGCAGGAAGATTATTAACCGACTTGAAAGCTGGCATTGTCTCAATATCAAGCCATATTCCCCTCACAAAAATCGGCTATGGAACAAAAAATTTTAGGTCTGCTCAGTCGAAATGATTATTCCCCATCAAATGTTCCCGAACTGTTGAAGCGCCTCGGTATGCGCCCCAATCAGCAACAGGAGCTTCAGCAATTTCTCGCCGCACTCGAAAAATCTGGCCAGATTGTTCGTACCAAGGGCAATCGCTACATTCAATCGCGCGAAGCCGACCTCATTCCGGGCGTGATCCAAATCAATCGCGCTGGAAAAGGTTTTTTGCGCCCGGACGAACCGGGCCTCCAAGAAATCGTTGTTCCAAGTAATGCCACTTCCACTGCGCTGCACGGCGACCGCGTTTTGGTTCGCCGCGATGTCAAGCCACAGCGCGCCGCACGTCCCGAGCAAAAAGAAGAAATCACCGGCTCGGTCATTCGCATTCTGGAACGCAAGCGCGCGGAATTGGTCGGAACTTTGCAACGTAGTAAAGACTTTCTCTTTGTCATTCCAGATGATCCGCGCATTCCACACGACATTTATGTTCCGCCACCACGCGATGTCGGCAGACCAGCGAACATCGGCGACAAAGTTGTGGTTGAACTGCTGAATTGGGAATCGCGCAACACCAGTCCGGAGGGTGAAATCATCGAAGTCCTCGGCGCGCCAGATGAAGAAGGCGTAGATATGCTTTCTGTTTTGCGCCAGTACGCCCTGCCCCTCCACTTTCCAAAACCGGTTTTAAACGAAGCCAATGCAATTGCAAAATTGAAGGAGCCGACCGCGCAGGAATTTCAAGGCCGCGTGGATTGTCGCAACCATGTTGTGGTGACGATTGATCCCGATGACGCGAAAGATTTTGACGATGCGATTTGCCTGCAACGCAGTAACGCAGACCAATGGAACCTTTGGGTTCACATCGCTGACGTATCGCATTACGTGAAACCCAAGAGCGCACTTGATGTTGAAGCGCAGAAACGCGGCAACTCAACTTATCTCGTTGATCGCGTCATCCCGATGTTGCCTGAAGCCTTGAGTAACGAACTTTGTTCGCTGAAACCAAGCGTGGATCGCCTGACGAAATGCGTGGAATTTCTTTTGTCGAACGAAGGAAAAGTTCTACAGACGAAATTTTGTTCCGCCGTAATTCGCTCGAAGCGCCGGTTCACTTACAAAGAAGTTTTGACGAGTCTTCAAAAAGAATCGCCGTCGAACGACGCCATTGATCGCATGTTGCACGACGCCCACAAAATGGCGCAGCACATTCGCCGCGCGCGCTTCAAAGCTGGCTCACTTGATCTCGATTTTCCTGAAAATAAAATTCGCTTGGACGAGCAAGGTCGTGTTCTGCTCATCGAGCGAATTGAGAACGACGTTTCGCATCAGTTGATTGAAGAATACATGCTGCTCGCAAACGAAGCGGTCGCGACACGCCTGATGAGTTTGCGCAAACCCGCTGTCTATCGCATTCACGAAGCGCCCGACGAACGACGTTTGCGCGAATATCGCGAAGACGTTTTGGGTCACAAAATCCAGTGCGGCAATTTGAGCAATCGTTCTGAAGTGCAAAAACTTTTGGCGAAATTAAATACTTTGCCCATCGGTCAGGCATTAAAGATTGGTTTTCTCCGCTCGCTGATGCGCGCCCGTTATGCGGTCGAGCCGCTCGGTCATTATGGTTTGGCCAAGAAAAAATATACGCACTTCACCTCGCCGATTCGGCGCTACGCGGATTTGATCGTGCATCGTGTTCTGTTCGACAACGCGCAAATCTCAACGCATTCGCTCAAGGAAACCGCCGACCATATTTCCGAAACCGAACGCAACTCTGCCGACGCCGAACGCGACAGCAAAGACGTAAAACTTTTTGCATTCCTCAAAGCGCAACTGACATCCGGCGAATTGCAAAACTACCCCGCCCTCGTCACCGATGTGCGCAATTTTGGATTCTTCGTTGATGTGCCAGGCGTCGGTTTGAGTGGATTAGTTCATCTCTCCTCAATACAGGATGATTTTTTTGTTTTTGATCCGGCACGCAACCAACTGATTGGCCGCCGCACTCGGCGCGTGATTCAGCTTGGCGATAAAGTGGTCGTGCAGATTTACAAAGTGGACAGCTTCAAGAAACAAGTGGATTACCAACTCGCCAAGGTAACTTCTCCGAATCGACCACCAGATCGCTTCAGACAACAACCTCAATCTAGCGATAGCCGTGGCCGGACCGCAATGAGTTCACGGAATGTCATCCCATCGAGTCATAAAAAGTTTTCTCCGGCCAAACGCAACGCGCCACCCCACCGGCGAAAGAACCGAAATTGATTTGGAAACATCGGGACAGCCGCTCCATCGTTATGTTTTGGAATACACTTGGCAATCGCGCCTCTTCCAGTTAGCAACGGGAAACAAATTATTTCGTTATGCCTATTTTATTCGGCTGCTTTATCGGATTCGTAGCGTGGTTTTTGGTGCGTTATCTCGCGGCGGGATTTTATACGGTCAACCAGAACGAGCGCGCCGTGAAGACCAGCTTCGGTCGCGCGCAACGCGTTTCCAATCTCACCACGATTGAAGATCCCGTTTCGGAAGCGCTCAACGCCGACGAAAAGACTCGATACAGTTATCCACAAGTCCGCGTGATTATGCCCGGCGGACCGTATTTCAAATGGCCGTGGGAACGCGTTCATAAAGTTTCTATCGCCACCGAAACGATGAACATGGCGCGAGACCCGGAGGATTCGTCGGCGAATTATGACGGGACAATTCTCGAAGCCGTGACGAAAGACCAATTGAACACCGGTCTGACGGGACAAATTCGTTACCGCGTTTCTGAGCGCAATCTTTACGCGTATTTGTTCGGCGTGAAAAAACCCATTGTGCATGTGATGGCGTATTTCGTTTCCGTTTTGCGCGAGCGCATCGCCAATTTTGAAGCACCTCCGAAAGGCGCGGATGGAAATCCGCCCGGGCCAGATTCCGCTGCCGTGATTGGAATTTCGATTAATGACATTCGAAAAAATTTGCGCGATTTGAACGAGCACATGGATTCCGAGTGCCGCTCTTCTGCCGCGCGTTACGGAATCATGCTCGACGCCTCTCTCATCACCGGCATAGATCCTCCGCCAGAAGTTGAATCCGCGCTAGCTGCGATCAACACGGCATACAATCAAGTTTCCTCGGACATCAGCCTCGCTCAGGCGGCCGCCGATCAAAAAATTGTGCAGTCGAGACGCGCGGTGGAAATTGAAACTCTCAAAGCGCAAGCGGAAGTTGAACCACTAACTCGCCTTGCCGCGCAACTTAATGAACTAAAAAAGAGCGGGCCACGCGCACTGGCCGCTTATGTGCGAAATGTTCGCCTCACTTTGTTTGAACAAGCGCAACAAGTTTTTCTGGAGGCA
>JBDSLX010000292.1:0-4458 GCA_039916145.1 Verrucomicrobiota bacterium
CACGACCAGGCGCAGATGATCGCGGACATTGTGGGCATGCATCCCTATTTTTGTCCGACCGTAAAACGCGGCCCCGAACATTACGGCCATGCGATACTCAGCCGTTTTCCCGTGGAAATTATTCGCAACGATATTTTTGCGAATGAAATCCGCTCCACTCGAAAAGAGCCGCGTGGCGCGCTGTGGGGTTGTGTCGAAATCGATGGCGTTCGCCTGCATATTCTCAGCACGCATCTGGGACTTGGTCGCGGCGAGCGGTTGGAACAAGTCATGGAGCTGATGGGAAAAAAATGGATCGGCGGAATTCACCTCGACGAACCAGTCATACTCTGCGGCGATTTCAATACGCGTCCCGATTCCCCCGCATATCAAGCCGTCAGCCCGCGCCTGTATGATGTGCAACGCCACATGAAAAATCATAAACCTCAGAAAACTTTTTCCGCATTTTTGCCCTTCGTGCGCATCGACCACGTTTTTGTTTCATCCCACTTTGAGCCGGAAAAAATTCTGGTTCCGAAAAATCATTGGACTCGCGTTGCCTCGGACCATCTTCCGCTGGTCGTGGATTTATCGTATCGAAGCCAAGTGCGGCGAGCGCCCGCGTTACACCGGCAAGTTGCGCTTTGAAGCAGCGGCGCGTTTTGCTTTCCTCGAACTTTTGTCGCGCAACCGTTTGACGATGTAAGCGCAGATGCCGATTTTAACGGCAAAAATTCCTCCCAGAAAAATGAATTTGTTGCCAGAAAAATTCGCGCTCAAATCCGCCGCGAAAATCGTCACCACCGAACGGACCACATAGATCGGCAGACAAACCCAAAAATAAGTTTTCAAAGGGATTCCCGCCAACGCCAAAAGATAATTTCTGACGAAATAGGGCAACCCAGGAATGAGTGACGTCATCAGGCTGACCGAAACATTTTCTCCCTCCGGCACATGTGGGAGTTTGTATTTTTTTTTCGCAATGTAGGCTTCGATTCGTTTGCGCAGGAAACTGGTCGCGATCCAATGCGAGCCTGCCAAATGGACCATTGTCGCCAGCGCCATCACCGCCACGCCCCAACCGCCTCCGAATTTCAAGCCGACCACTAAATAGCAAATAAAAACCGAGAATCCAAAGATGGGCAACGTGGCGACCAACAAAAAAACAATAATCCAATGATATGACGCAATGTGGGTGTGAATGTCTTTCAGACCGAATTCATCGCGAAAATAGAAAGCAGTCGCTGCCACCAACAAAACCAGAATGCCGCCGATCCACCAACTGCCCTTGTTTTTGAAAAGGGACTTCTTGGAAATCATGGTTTCGCGTAAGCCAGCTTTTCCTTCGCTGCTTTGGTGGGTTTGGAGCTTTTCTCTTTCAGCCGTTTGACGACCCGGTGGCAGAGCACGGTGAGAACAATTCCGTAAATAATCAGAAAAATAATTTTCCCCTTGGTCAGGTCTTTGGTCATGCCGCCAAATAAAATTCCTAATGTCGCATGGAGAAAATGGGCGGGCAAACAGACCCAAAAATAATATTTAAAAGGAACTCCGGCCAGCACGAGGAGATAATTTTTCGCGGCATAAGGCAATCCGGGAACCAACGCGGTCAGCAGTGAAACCGAGGCGTATTCGCCCTCGGGAACCTGCGGCATTTTGTATTTGGTTTTTTTGAAGAAGGCGGCAATCGGCTTGGTCAGGACGAATTTGGTCACCCAATAAGTCAGAAGCAGGTTGATGGCGATGGCGAAGGCGGCGGAGATCATTCCTCCGACGGGTCCGAATCTCGCGCCGCCGATAACAAACAAAATGGAAACAGGCACGCCGACGACGGGTAAAAATGCCATGAAGGCGAACACGAGCCACCCCGGGACCGTTTTCGCCCAACTGTGCAGAGCTTTCGTATCAATTAACGAGAAGAGGACGATGCAAATAATCACGCCAACAATCGAAACGATCCAAAAGGTTCGGGTGTGCTTAGCGTGGTTGTCGGGTTTAGGCTTTTTGGAACGTGCGGTCATTTGCGTTCCAAGTTATAGCTATTCTTAAAAAGTGGAATAGGGAGATTCCCTCGCTGGTCATTGCGCAAAATGCGAGGCAGTCAATTTGCCGAAAGTTATCGTGCCTTTTCCCCTATTTCCAGAGCGGTCTGAAGGCGAGTAATCTTCAGGAACGATATGAGCTTTAAAAAATACACTTCCAAAAAATCGATACTCGTCATTTTTCTGGGACTGTTTTTTATTGGCGCAATTGTTCTCAAAGCAACCTCGGCCAAGAAAATCGGCAAACTGATTGAAACCAACTATTCGGTGAGTGATCCCGCGTTCCGCGAATCAATGGGTAATTTGATCGGACCAACGTTCCTTTCGGGCAATCGCGTCGAAGAACTTGTGAATGGAAAACAGATTTTTCCGGCGATGCTCAAAGCCATCGGAGAAGCCACCAATTCCATTACTTTTGAAAATTATATTTGGGAATCGGGGGAGGTGGGGGGCGACTTTGTAAAAGCTCTCATCGAACGGGCGCAGGCGGGAGTCAAAGTTCATTCTATCGCCGATGGCATGGGCACGCTCAAATTGAAATCCGAGGACATTGACAAGATGAAAGCGGCGGGAATTCATTTCGTAAAACTGGGCCGCGACAAATGGTATAAAATTAAGCTCAGCCTCAATCATCGCACGCACCGGAAATTGCTGGTGGTGGATGGAAAAATTGGATTCACCGGCGGCGTTTGCATTGCCGATAAATGGATGGGCGACGGCGAGGAAAAGGATCATTGGCGCGACACGCATTTCCGCATCGAAGGTCCCGCCGTCAAACAGATGCAGGGAATCTTTGCCGAGAATTGGTTGCAGACGACCTCAGAAGTTTTGCAAGGCGCCAAATATTTTCCGGAAACGGAATCCGACGGGCCGTCCCTTGTGCAATGTTTTAAAAGCGGGCCAAAAGATGGCGAGGAAAACGCGAGGTTGGTTCATCTTTTGGCCATCGCCTCCGCGCGAAAAAATATTCGCCTGGCCCACGCCTATTTTGTGCCTGATGACCTTGCGGTGGAACAGTTGATCGCCGCGCGTAAACGAGGCGTGAAGATCGAGATCGTCGTTCCCTTCAAAAATGATTCCAAAGTCGGCAAGGCGGCGTCTCGCTCGCGTTGGGACAAACTGGCGGAGGCGGGCGTTGAGTTTTTCGAATACAAACAATCGCTCTATCACTGCAAAGTAATTATCGTGGATGACTTATTTGTTTCCGCTGGCTCAGTGAACTTTGACAATCGTTCTTTTCGACTGAATGACGAGGCTAACATCAATGTATTGGACAAGAAGTTTGCGGAGGCGCAAATCAGAATCTTCGACGACGACAAAAAGAAATCGTCGGCATTGACCACCGCCATGTTGCAAAGCCGCCCGTGGTATTCCAAGCTTGCGGATTACTCAGCAGGTTTTCTCCGGTCTCAGCTTTAGACTAAGCGGTTTCAATAAAACTGTGGCCGGGTTCTGAAAGGTGGTGGCGGGAAAATTCCGTGAGATTTGGAGTGCGGCAGTCCAAAACGCTGGCGTGCTTTGTTCGCGCCAAACCCTCGCAGGGGCTACAGAATTCCTGAAATTGTTAAAGCCCGCCCTCCATGCTTTCTCAATCCTCGTGTTTTGTATTCCAAACCAATAACGGCAACACCAACGCGAACACCGATGCAATCACCCAAAAATTTCCGACAGTGGTGAAGTCGTAAACAGTTTTTCCATTGGCACCAATGGCTTTATGGGCGTTGATCAAATACCCGCCCACCGCTTCCTGTAATGTCGCCCCCGCGTAACTAAATAAACCAATCACACCCATCGCCGCTCCCGTGGCTTTTTTGGAACAAATATCCACCGCCATCAGACCGCCCAGATACGTCACCAGCGCGTACACGTTGTAACCAAAAACCATCATGCTAAAATAATCGCTCCAGGGATGGCCCGCCGGGACATAGACAAAAGTTGCCGTGGACAACACGAAAAAAATCCCGAACAGCAGGCAAGGCACACTGCGTTTGTGATTAAAAAATTTATCCGAAATCCAACCGCAAGTCACCGCGCCGGCAATTCCGGCAAACTGCGAAATCGAAATGATGGCGCTGGCTTTCGTTAAACTGTAACCCTTGCCCTCGGTCAAAAACACGACGCCCCACGACTCCACCGCATACCGGGTCACGTAACACGCCGCCGACGATAATCCCAAAATCCATAACGCGGGCCGGAGGATGACGCCAAGCTGCGCTTTGAAAACGGGTTTATCTAAAGCCTGATGTTGCTCGTGCGTTTGTTCACCTGAATAAACCTGGATCGGCGGAAGGCCATAGGTCTGCGGACGATCGTACATGAACAGATAAAGAAATATTGAGGCACTGATCGCCAACAGCCCGGGCGCAAAAAATCCCATTCGCCATCCGAAAGCGACGACAATTGAGGCAGTGAAAATATAGGTCAGACCAGTGCCGAT
>JBDSLX010000293.1:0-15807 GCA_039916145.1 Verrucomicrobiota bacterium
CGGGTTAATTACGCCGATCAAAATCTGCGGAAAAATCCCGAGCACGAACATCAAGACGATTGCTGGAGCGACGGTGAGGCGTTCGGCGGTGGTTAAATCTGCGAAGCCGATCCATTTCGGATTCACCGGACCACTGAAAATTTTTTGCAAAATTGTCAGGAGGAAAATTGCGGTCACAAGGAGGCCGAGGGTTGAAATCGCAGCGGCCCAACTGGCGAGCGAGAAGACGCCTTTAAAAATTAGAAATTCGCCGACGAAACCGTTGAGACCGGGCAAACCGAGTGATGAGAAGATTGAGATTCCCATCAGTCCGCAAAACACCGGGGCGACTTTTCGCAAGCCGCCGAAATCGTTCAGGCCGCGAATTCTTCCGCTGCGTTTTTCCAGAATTCCGACGAAGCAAAAGAGCGCGGAGGCGGTGATGCCGTGGTTGAACATTTGCAGGATGACGCCGTTGAGCGCGGCGGCTTTTTCATCAAGCAAATCGCCCACGGTAAATTTCATAACCGCGAATAATCCGAGCAGGCAATAGCCGAGATGGTTGATGGAGGAATAGGCGATGATGCGTTTGAGGTCGCGTTGCGCGAAGGCGGCGTAGGCGGAAAAAATAATCGTGGCGACGGCGAGCCAGAGCAGCGGCGTGAGCGCGGCGCGCATTTGTTCGGGAAAAATCGGGAGCAGAATTCGCAGGAAACCATACACGCCCATTTTCGACATCACGCCGGTCAAGGTCATCGAGACGCTGCTGGGCGCTTCGGCGTAAGTCGCGGGCAGCCAAGTGTGAAAGGGAAAGAGTGGAACTTTCACGGCGAATCCGAGCAGCACGCCGAGGAAAAGGATGAATAAAATTTTGTCAGAGGAAAAATTTGCCCAAACCAATTTGGTTGAAACGGCGGCGTGCAATTCGCCTGAGCGCGCCAATTCGGCAAGTCGAATAAAATCGAAGGTGCCGGTTGCAGAATAGATTGCCAGAAACGCGAGCAGCATGGAGACGCTGCCGACCAAGGTGTAAACGAAGAATTGATAAGCGGCACGTGTGCGCTCGGGTCCGCCCCAAAGTTTGATCAGGAAAAATGCAGGGACGAGGCTGAGTTCCCAAAAGATGAACCAATGGAAAAAATTTAGCGCGGTGAAGGTTCCGAACAGTCCGGTTTGCAGAAATAAATAGAGCGCGAAATAAAGTTTTGGATTTTCGATTTCTTTGGAGGTCGAGAAGAGCGCGAATGGAACGACGATGGCGGTCAACAAGACCATGAGCAAACCGAGGCCGTCGATGCCGACGAAGTATTCGATACCGAGCGATGGAATCCATTGATGGCGTTCTATAAATTGGAGATTGGTGTCGGCGGGAATAAATCTTTTCCAGAGCGCGAGGATGCAGAGCGCGGGGAGCAGGCTGAAAATAATTCCGAAAAGTCGCGCGGCGCTTTTGTCTTCTTTGTTGAAGCGGAGAATCACGAGCCCACCGAGGAGCGGTGTGAACGTCAGGAGCGTGATGAGCATCGAGTTGTTCATCGGCGTGAATCCTTTTTTGAAACTTCCCGGAGCGCCGGTTTCCAAACCGGCTTAAGTCGTGGACGTGCTGAAGCGGTCTGAAAACGACAATGATCTAAATCAATTGAGCGCGAAGCCGACTGCAAGTCGGCGCTCCGGCGAATGGGCTGATACGACCTTAAGATGTGAACGGCGTTCATTAGCGGCACCCCCAAATCAATGCGAGTGCGAGAACGACGAGCGCGACGCCGATGTAGCGCAGGTAATGTTGAACTTTGCCGTCTTGAATTTTCGAAAGAGTTTTAGATGAATCGCGCACCGATTCGCAGCCTTGGTTGAAACCGAGATTTACAACTTCTTCATCCACGGTGCGGCTGAACCACGAGAGGCTGAGGGTCAGACCCGAAAACGCTTTGACGATTCCGCCCCAAACGATTCGATCCAGCCAATCGGCGAATTTTGTTAGCGTGGCATTCAGAGCTAAAACTGTTTTCGCGTAAAGTTCGTCGATGTAGAATTTGTTGCGGAGCAAATTGAAAAGGCCCGGCTGGATTTTTTCCAGCGGATCAAGTGCTTGGGCAGGTTTAAGTGAAATTTTGGAATAGATCGCCCATGCGGAACCAATCCCGACGGCGACGATGACGGCCGAGAGAACCATTGTGGAAAGCGTTTCTTTTTCAAACAGCCGAGCGAAATCGAACGTCGCGTGATGGCCAGATAGATACGTTTCAAACCACGGCCAAGCGGGTGTGCCGATGAGGCTGAGCAGAATTGTGAAGGAGGCGAGAATCATCAGCGGGACGCTCATGACACGCGGACTTTCGTGCGGAACTTGCTCATCGTAGCAGCCGACGTGAGGAGGCTCTGACTTGGATTCCGAGTTCCGAGTTCCGAGTTCCAAGTTAGAATGAGCCTCCTCACGTCGGCTGCTACGATTTCCGAAAAACACATAACAAACCTGGCGGGTCATGTAGAACGCGGTGAGCAGTGCGCCGAAGGCCGCGAGATAAAATGGAATCTTCGAAACTGACCAATTGTGCGCGGCGTGGAGGATTTCGTCTTTGCTCCAGAAGCCGGAGAAAAACAACGGCACGCCACTCAGCGCCATCATGCCGATTGCGTAAGTCGCGAATGTCACCGGCATGAATTTTTTCAATCCGCCCATGCGCCGGATGTCCTGTTCTTCATGGCAACCGTGAATCACTGAACCTGCGCCCATGAACAAAAGCGCTTTGAAAAAGGCGTGCGTGATGAGGTGAAACATTCCCACAGCGACGCCGCCAGTGCCGAGTCCGATCATCATGAAGCCGAGTTGCGAAACGGTGGAGTAAGCGAGGATGCGCTTGATGTCGGTTTGCGCCACGGCGATGAGCGCGGCGAAAACAGCCGTGATGGCTCCGATCCAAGTGACAACTTGGAGTGGTATTGCAACAAATGGCGGTGCGCCACCTTCATGAGAAAGCGCGAGTAAACTGTCGCCAGAAATCGAAACAACTGCAAACAAAGGATAGCTGCGCGCCACCAGAAACGCACCTGCCGCAACCATTGTCGCTGCGTGAATCAATGCGCTGACGGGCGTCGGACCTTCCATCGCGTCAGGCAACCAAACGTGCAGCGGGACTTGGCCGGATTTTCCAATTGCGCCGCAGAAAATCAGAAGGGCAATGGCGGTCGAAACCGCCATGCCGCCGAAGGTTGTAATCGAAATTAATTTCGTGAGCGCGGTCACTTCGAGGCAGCCCTCGCCCTCGTCGTAAAAAAGGAGTGTGCCGGTTTGCGAATAGAGCCAAAGGATTCCGATGAAAAATCCGATGTCGCCGATCCGCGTGGTGATGAACGCTTTTTTCGCCGCCGCCGCAGCGCTCGGCTTGTGATACCAGAAACCGATCAGCAGATACGATGCGAGTCCGACCAATTCCCACGAGATGAAAAGCAGCAGCAGATTATTCGCGATGACGATGCCGAGCATGGCTGCGGCGAAGAGCACGAGGAAACAGAAGAAGCGCGTGAAATTTTCGTCATGCGCCATGTAGCCGATGCTGTAGATGAAAATCAACAGCCCGACGAACGTCACCATCACGAGCATGATCGCGGTGAGCGGATCGAGCACCCACCCGAGGCGCAACGAACTTTCGCCGAATTGCAGCCAGGTGAAATTTAGGAACTGACGGAAAATTTCGCCGTGCGGTGTGTGTAAGGTTGCGGCGAAGGCGCAGCACGACAGGAAAAATGAAATCGCCAATGAGCCAATAGCCAACGAAGCGGCGGCGCGGCGTTGCGATTGTTTCAGCAACGCGCTTAAACCTGCCGCCACCAACGGCAGCGCTGGAATCAGCCAAAGATTTTTTGCAATCCAGGTCATGTTGTGTGCGTAAGGAAGAGGTGGGCGAGTTGTGCTGGTGCTCCTTCGAGTGAGGCTCCAAAAACCAGCGGGCTGTTCGCAACAGCCGCGCCCGCACGGAAAATCTTTTCGGGGTCACTCTGCGCTTCTGCATGCGTATGAATGAGCATGACAAACCGACCGAATACAAAAAACTTCGAAAGCATCATGGCTGTTTTTCCGCCTCCATTCGCTGTTGAGAGCGCTTATGCATATTTTCCGATTCTGGAAAGCGTCCCTGATCGTCCGTTTTCTCAATCCACTGATCCAGAACTTTTCGTAGTTCGCGCAAAACCTTTCGATGCGTCGGCGAATCCGCAAGGCTGTGAATTTCATCCGGATCATTTCGCAAATCGTAAAGTTCCTCAGCCGGTTTTCGCGGAGCCATGAACAATTCCTGCGCAGGTGTGAGCTTCCCTTCTGCGTGCAATTGCTTCATCAATTCTAAAACGGGATAGGCGCGCTCTTTGTAAGCATTGCGCTGCGTGTAAGGAAATTCAGGATGATAATTGCGGATGTAGCTGAAGTCTCTCGTTCGCACGCAGCGGATTCGATCCATTGTTTCGTCACAACGGTCGCGCGCGCCGAAAATATGTTTTCTCTCCTGCGCTTTCGGGCCTAGAAAAATTTGTCCCTGCATATTTTTGGGAAATTTAATCCCGGCAAGATGAAGTGACGTTGCCGAAATATCAATCGAGCTGACTAGATCGTCGCGGACGGTTCCCGGTTTTAAATTTCCCGGCCAACGCACAATCAGCGGAATGTGAAGTCCACCATCGTAAAGCCATTGTTTATCGCGCACCATGCAACGTCCATTGTCACCGAGGAAAATTACGATGGTGTTTTTGTCTAAATCATCTTCCGCCAATTTTTTCAAAACAACGCCGAGTTTCGCATCCGCAATCTGAATCGCTTCAAAATAATTTGCGTAATCACCGCGTGTTACGGGATGGTCTGGATAATAAGGCGGGATTTTTATTTGCGCCGGATCGACGCGATTTGGAAGCTTTCGCGCGTCCGCCCAGTCCTTCCCGCGGTGCGGCGCTTGAAAATTGATTTGCGCATAAAACGGCTGCCGACTTTTGAGTTCATCCCATTCACTCCCCTCAAAAACCTTTTCCTCTTTAAAATTAAAATCGGTTTTGCCGCTCGGCTTTGCGTTCGAGGAAATATTTTTTAAATTCGCGGTGAAATATCCGTTCTCGCGAAAATATTCCGTGATGGGCTTGATGCCTTTCGGCAATGGAGCGTCGCGATTGCTGCGATGATGATGGGCGCCGATGGTTGTTTGATACATCCCCGTGATGAGCGCGGAACGGCTCGGCGAACAAACTGGCGCAGTGGTGAAAGCCTGTGTGAAACGAACCCCTTCGCGTGCGAGCTGGTCAATGTTTGGCGTTTTAACGGCGGGCGTTCCATAACAACCCGCATCCGGCCCCATGTCGTCCGCCAAAATCCAAAGAATGTTCGGGCGAAATTCTTTTTCCGCTGCAAACACAGAAATTGAACCAACCATCAAGCCGAGCAAACAAAAAATTCTGATGAGTTTCATCTAAATTATTCCGATGGAATTTCGCGCCGTTTGCTCGAATCCCACTCTGGATTTGGCAGCATCATTTGCGCGCCGACATTTCGCCGCCAGACATCGAGCTGAGTCGCGAGTTGTGCGGCTTTGTCGGGCATTTTTTCCGCAAGATTATTTTGCTCACTTAAGTCATCGCGCAAATTGTAAAGTTCCCAATGGCCGTCCTCGTAAAATTCAATCAGCTTGAAATCACCGTCGCGAATTGCGCCGCCTGGTGCGCCGCCTTGATTTGGATAATGCGGGTAATGCCAATAAAGTTCGCGCGGTTTTAGTTGTCCTGCTTCTTTGAGTAGAGGTAAAATGCTTTGGCCATCGACGATTTGATCCTTTGGAATTTTGACGCCGGCAATTTCCAGAAGCGTTGGAAAATAATCCACGCTCGTCATGACATTGGTGCAAACCACACTTTGTTTTACCACGCCCGGCCACCGAATAATCAGCGGCTCGCGAATTCCACCTTCGTAGAGATAACCTTTGCCTGCGCGAAGTGGATCATTTCGCGTCGCTTTCACTTCACGTTTCCATTCGCGAACGTGCAGACCACCATTATCAGAAGTGAAAATGACGACAGTATTTTTATCCAGATTCAGTTCGTCCAGTTTCGCGAGGATGCGTCCGATCTGCGCGTCAGCACTTTCGATCATCGCGGCATAAACTGCGTTAGTATGCGTCAAAGCCGGATTGATCCGTTGCTTGTATTTTTCAACAAGCTTCTTTGGCGCGGCGAGCGGAATGTGCGGCGTGTTGTAGGCAACATAAGCAAAGAATTGTTTATCGCGATTTGCCTCGATGAATTTCAAAGTCGCCTCGGTGATTTCGTATTCGCCTTTTCCCGGTTCGTCTGAATTTGGCATACCGCCACTCGCGCTCGGAGCAACGCCAACATCGAATCCTTGCTGCTCTGGTTCAAAACCTTTTTTGCCGAGATGCCATTTGCCGAATGCGCCAGAAATGTAGCCCGCACTTTTCAAGGCTTCGGCCAAAGTCGTTTCTTTCAACGGCAATTCCAGATTGAACTCAGGCCGCAACAATTTTTGATCTGACATCACCGCGCGGCCGGGAATAAAATCCGTCAGATGCAATCGCGCCGGATATTTGCCCGTCAAGATGCTGGCGCGGGTCGGCGAACAAACCGGACACGCGGCATACGCATCGGTAAACTTCATTCCTTGCGTCGCGAGTTTGTCGATGTTCGGCGATTGATAAAATTTGCTGCCGTAACAACCGAGGTCCGTCCAGCCCATGTCATCCATCAGGATGAAAACGAAATTGGGTTTGGCAACGGCGTGAGAGGTGGCGGAGAACAACATTAGTGCTACAAGAATAAATCGAAACGGGATGTTCATCAGATGCGCTACAATTAGCCGGAAGCAGATGCAGACGAAAAGGAAAAGGTTCGCGTGGACTGGAGCGCCGGTTTGCAACCAATCGTGTCCGGCAAGGATTTGGCGTGATGGAAGAAAGGGTGACTTGGGTGAAAATCTGGTGGGAAGAGAAGGCATTGGTGGGGTGGTCATTGGAGTCCCTGTCGTTAAGATTCTCGTCCGAAAGACAAAGCTCCGCCCTGGAGCGGTGGTCCTACTGGAACTCTTCTCTCCGCCGGTTTAGGATTTTTTGCGTTCCAATTCGCGTCGATACTGCGCCAGCCCTTTTTCCAGTTCCGTCCCGCTGGCCCAACTCATCAAGTAAAAGCGGATGAGTTCCATCATTCGTTTGGTGGGAAGGCGTCCGGTGTAGAGTTGCAGGAGCAGGGCCGGAATAAGCGCCAGATAAATCTGGAGGCGCCCAACTCATTGCGCGGCAGCGCGGCGAAAAGCCAACTGTCCCGCGCCAGCCATTGCCACTGACCTGCCGGACACGATTGGTACCGAACTGGCTCCAGATCAAATCGCAAAAACGGCCGCCAATCATCCGGGGTTGAAAGGATTAGTCACCTTTGTTCGAGTAGCATCCTTATCAAACGCAGACAGCGCCGCGATCCGACAAGGCAGCATAAAACTCATCGCGGTTTCGAGTTATTTTCCGAATTACAAAAAATTTCTTAATGCGCCATTACTCCACCTCGCCGTTGTTCCGCGATTTGGTTCTCTCGTTGCGCACGCGCAAAATCCTAAAACAGTTCGCGAACAGTTCGAGCAGACTTATCAACTGTTGACGCCAGAAAATTTGGCCGCATTGCCCTGATTTCTTTTGTAAATCGGGGGCGAATACAAACTGCGGATGATATTAAAGAAAATAACATTTCAAATCGCTTTACCACTGTTGGTTCATTTTTCTTTATCAGACGCACACGGCGCAATCACCGTTGGTCCATGGATTCCAATTTTCCGAGGCGTTGATCGAGCGCGGGGTGAGGCGGACGCCGCCGAGCCAAAACTGCAAAAGGTAAAAGTTCTGCGGATTGATCTGAAAGATCCTGACCTTGAACTTTTTTCCACGCCAAGTGGATTGAAGATTTCGAACCCCCCATTTAGTTTCGCCTCCCAAGCGCGGTTTTTCTTAAGCTAAAATTTCCCGAACGATCTGTCCTTCGTTGGACGGGCCGATTAAACGTTGGTTCAAGCCGAGATACGAGTAACTAAATTTGTGCGGGTCGAGTCCCATCTGATTCAAAATCGTCGCCTGCAAATCGCGCACCGTCATTTTGTTTTGCACGATGTGATAACCAAAATCATCCGTTGTGCCGTAGCTGAATCCTGGTTTCACGCCGCCGCCCGCCATCCAAATCGTGAAACAATTCGGGTGATGATCGCGTCCCAGAAACGTTGAACCGTTGCGCGCCTCATTCATTGGCGTGCGACCAAATTCACCACCCCAAATGACGAGCGTGTCTTCCAACATTCCGCGTTGTTTCAAATCATTCACGAGTGCGGCGCTGGCTTTATCCACTTCTTTGCATTTCATCGGAAGGCCAGCCAGCAAATCATTTGACGCAGCTGTGCCGTGCATGTCCCAACCCCAATCGAAAAGTTGAACGAAGCGCACGCCTTTCTCAATCAAGCGGCGCGCTTGCAAACAATTATTCGCGAAAGATCCTTCGCCCGGTTTCGCACCGTACATTTCGCGGATATATTCCGGCTCTTTGGAAATATCGAAAACATCGGGCACAGTGATCTGCATTCGATACGCCAATTCGTATTGCTCGATCCGTGTGAGCGTTTCGGGATCGCCATAAAGTTTTGCTTCGGCTTCATTCAATTCGCGCAATTTATCCAAGCTGCGCCGACGACTTTGTCGATCCATGCCCGACGGATTTTCCGAATACAAAATAGGCGCGCCGGAAGTGCGGCATTGCACTCCTTGATAAACGCTCGGCAGAAATCCGCTCCCCCAAAGACTTTTTCCGCCGGTTGGATCGGTGCCGCCACTCAGCAAAACAACGAAACCCGGCAAGTCCTGGTTCTCGCTGCCGAGTCCGTAAGTGACCCACGAACCCATCGAAGCTGCGCCCGCGCGTTGCGTTCCGGTGAACAAAAATAATTCCGCGGGCGAATGGTTGAATTGATCCGTCCACATGGAGCGAATGAAACAGGTTTCATCGGCAAGCTCCGCCATGTGCGGAACAATATTGCTAAACCACGCGCCACTTTTTCCGTGCTGCGCGAATTTGTGCGGAGTCCCCAGCAATTTTGGAACGCCTTTGAGAAACGGAAATTTCTGCCCGCGCAAAACTTCATCGGGACACGGTTGCATGTGCATCTCATTCAACTTCGGTTTGTAGTCGAACAAATCGAGCGACGGCGGCGCGCCGGACATATGAAGATAAATAATATTTTTCGCGCGACCGGGAAGAGTCGGCGGCTTCACGGCCATCGGAGACTTGGAAATTGCTGCGGCATTTGCGTCGCGTGCAAGCAAACCACCCAACGCGACGCAGCCAAGACTCAGTCCCGCGCGTTGCAAAAATTGCCGCCGTGTCTGCGCGCGGCTATGAGCAAAGCGAAAATTCATCGGTTCCATATTTAGCTCTTCGTTAAAATTCCATCCAAGTTCAACAACACATTCGCCACCGTTGTCCACGCGGCGGCTTCGGCGGCGTTCAAACCTTCGGGCAACGCACCAACCTGACTGGTGGCCAATTCTTTGGCTTCTTTTTCATTCGCATTGTAATGCGTCAGTTCGGATTTATACAATTCACACAACGACGTGATTTCATTTTTGGTCGGTTGACGCGCCAGCGCCAATCGCAAACCAAATTGAATTTTATTTTCCAAAGTCGCTCCGCCTTCTTTGACCAAGCGCCGCCCCAATGCTTGAGCGGCTTCGACGTAAACGGGATCGTTCAGCGTCACGTAGGCTTGCAATGGAGTGTTTGTCGGCAAACGTCGGAAGGCGCACGTCTCGCGGCTCGGCGCGTCGAACGTCGCCATGCTTGGATACGGAATGGTACGCCGCCAAATCGTGTAAAGTCCGCGACGATATTTGTCTTCACCTTTACTCGTGTCGTAGGAGCGTTGGCCGTTAAACGCCGCGCGCCAAAGATTATCCGGTTGCGGCGGATAAACACTCGGCCCGCCAATTTTTGCGCTCAATAAACCACTGAGGGCGAGCGCCTGATCGCGAATCATTTCTGCATCGAGACGATGGCGTGGCGCGCGAGCCAGCAGATAATTACCCGGATCTTTCTGCAACAATTCTGGAGTGACGCGCGAACTCTGTTGATAGGTCGCGCTCATCACGATTTTCTTGAGAAATTGTTTGATGTTCCAGCCGTTGTCGCGAAGTTCCAATGCGAGCCAATCGAGCAATTCAGGATGAGTTGGTTTGGTTCCTTGCGTTCCGAAATCTTCTTCCGTCTCAACAATTCCTCTACCAAAAATTTGCGCCCAAAAACGATTGGCAGTCACGCGGGCGGTCAAAGGATTCTCCTCGCTCATCAACCATTCCGCCACACCGAGCCGATTCGTGGGTGCGTTCGCAGGCCATGGATTGAATGCGGCGGGAACGCCCGGCGAAACAGCTTCGCCCGGCTCCAGATAATTTCCTCGGGTCAACAAATGCGTGGAGCGCAATTTGTCAGGGGGAAATTCGTGCATCACCGGAACCGTCAGCGGCTTGATCGCGTCGCGTTCCATTTTCACAGCCGTGACGGCCTTGGCTTGCTTGCTGACGGACGGAGAAAATTCCCGGAACCATTTCTCAAGCTCAGTCTTTTGTTCATCCGAACGTTTTTCAGGAGCAATCGCGAGAACCGGAACGAGCGCTTCGGGAACGACGATCACCGGCGATGGAAGACTCGCTGCGGAAATACGAAACCGTCCAATGGTCTGTTTTTTGCCCAAATTCTGCACGAGTTTGATCGTCAGATCGCCCGGCGGCAATGGGCGGACTGTTTCAAAAATTGCGGTCTGATTTTTTCCTTTCCCGCCATCGACCGACCATCCCATTTTCGGCTGCATCTGTTCCTCAATCGTTGCGGCGATGCTGTAATTTTTTTCCGTGAAGCTGGCGCTGGCCCGGGCGAATTTAATCGGTTGCTCTCCGTTGATGGCAAGACGCACGCTCGGTTTCGGCGCTTCCGCAATTTTTGATTCCCAAAGCTGTTCGCGCTTTGCATTCAAAACCACAACACGCGCACCAGCCAATCGTTCTCCCACATCCGCATCCGTCCGATTCCAAATCATAATGGCATCGAAGAATTGTTCCGCGCCGAGATCGACTTCCCACCATGGATTATTTTCCGTTTTGGTATGGGTTGTTTTCGTCACGTCAAAATTTCCGTTGGTATTTCCGTCGATGGCCAATTGCGGCGGCCCTTCAAAATCAACACTCGATTGCGTGGCTTTGCCTTTGAGCGCGAGATTGGTTTCGCCTTTGAAAACTTGAACTTCGGCCAGCGAAAGAATCCGATTTTCACCGGGCAATTCGATGCGAACAAATTGCGCCTGCTGCGCCGCCTTTGCATTCGGCTGATAGCTCGCTTCAAATTGGTTGAGCAGAAAATTGCCCGTCGCATTGCGACCAGGACCGTTGGCGGGAAGACTTTCATCGGCGAGAACTTCCAAACGCAGCGCAGACAAATTTGAAACCGTCGAGCGCAGCGTCACGGTGTAAGTGTCTTTTGCTGGTGGCATGTTGGTGGCAAGCAATGAATTATCTTCCAACTTTTTAAATGTCGGGCCAGCCATGGATTTGTAGTCGATCGGCTCCAACGTCGTCCACGCATTTGATGCGGTAGAAGTTTTTTCCCATTCGGCAAGATCGGCGAAAACTTCAGGCGAAGCCGTATCCAACTTTTTTTCCATCGCCGCGATTTCCGCATCGAAACGTTTGATCTTTTCCCGTTGCTCCGATGTGGGCAACGGCATCGTGGGACTGTCATCCGCTTTGTCGCTGTCTTCGGTTTGATTGAAGAAGGAATAAAACTGGTAATATTCGCGATGCGTGATCGGATCGAATTTGTGCGTGTGACATTGCGCGCAACCCATTGTGATTCCCATCCAAGCCTGCGCCGTGACTTCGGCGCGATCTTTCACGGCGGCGACGCGCCATTCTTCGTCCTCCGTTCCGCCTTCAGTGTTGGTCATCGTGTTGCGATGAAATCCGGTCGCCACTTTTTGTTCTTCCGTGGAATTTTCGAGCAAATCACCGGCGAGTTGTTCGATGGTGAACTGGTCAAATGGCATATTGCGATTGAATGCCTTAATCACCCATTCGCGATAAGGCCAGACGTTGAGGCGCAACGGATCGGAACCGTAGCCCGCTGAATCCGCATAACGCGCAATATCCAACCACATTCGCGCCCAACGCTCTCCATAAGCTGGAGACGCGAGCAATCGGTCCACTTCATTCTCGAACGCTTTGGGCGATTTATTTTTAAGAAAATTTTCAACTTCAGCAGGCGTCGGTGGCAAACCAGTCAAGTCGAGCGAAAGGCGGCGCAACAAAATGGAGCGCTCCGCTGGCGGGGACGGTTTCAATTTTGCCGCCTCGATTTTCGCCAAAATAAAACGGTCGATCTCGTTGTACACCCACTTTTTATTTTTGACCGGAGGCAATTTCGGACGAACGGGATTTTTGAAAGCCCAATGCTTTTCGTACACCGCTCCTTGTTGAATCCATTTTTTTAGCAACGCAATTTCGGCAGGCTTGAGCGGATGTTTTTCATCCGGCGGCGGCATCACTTCATCGGGATCGGGATTCGTGATGCGCTTGACCAATTCGCTGTGTTCGGCGTCGCGCGGTTTGATGACGACGATACCGCCTTCCCGTTGCTTGTAAGCTTCCGTCGCAATATCCAAACGCAATTTTGCTTTGCGCGAACTTTCATCCGGCCCGTGGCAATGAAAACATTTCGTGGAAATAATCGGGAGAATTCGCGTTGAGAAATCGACCGCATCTATGTCAGCACTGCGCGCGGTGCCGGGCGCGAACAAAGCCGCCACCAATAACAAGGTTGCGCCGTAACGTGAAAATTCTAAAATCGAACGAGTCATTATTCTGATTTGCAAAAACTAAGACTATTTTTGCGCTGACTTGGTTTCAAACGGTCGCATTTCGATGTTGCGATAAAAAACCTCCGAGAACTCTGCTTGAAGCGCGATTCGGCCTTTCGTCAGCGGTTTCCATTCGCCGTCAATCATCCGCGCCATTGAGAATACCATATTATTCGTCTGGCCGTTAATGATATGAACAGCCGTGTCGCCCCGGATTTTCACTTCGACGGTATTCCATCCATCCTTTTCACAGACGTGGCTTTTTTTGATGCCGACGACGCCATTTGTATTTCCAAATGTGTTCATCACGCCGCCGGATTTTTCCGGAAGAAAAACGCGTTTGGTCTGATTCGTATCCACCGTGGTTTTAATCTGCGAACGCACCACAAAAGTGTCGCCGACGTCGCCTTCTTGAATCTGACATTCCACGCTGGATGGCCAAACGCGTTCGTCCCAGCAATGATAGAGCAATCCTGCGTCGCGAATTTTATCCACGCGTGGGGCGAATTTTTTCGTTCCCCATTTGTATTCGAATCGTAAATCGTAATCGGCGAAATCCTTCTCGCTGCAAATAACGGCAATCGGTTGCTTGGAACCTTGTTCCTCATTGGCATACATGTGGATCATGCCGTCGGTGACGCTGACAATTTTGGTTGGATCGACATTTTTTTCTTTGCCGTTCACATGCACAAACCAGCCGGTTAAATCCTTGCCGTTGAAAATGCGTTGCCAATCGCCATTGCTCTGTTGCGCATCGTCACTGCGATTAAACCGGTGAACGCGACCGAAGAGATTATATTCCGCAACAAATAAATCACCTTGCTCGCTGAATGCGATGCCATGCGGCGCAGTGACAATTCCCGGACGCCACTTGGCTGGCTCAGTTTTATTGGTGCCTGCCTCCTCTGGTTTGTCCGTCAACCCAAACTGCGCCACGATATTTCCCACTTTGTCGAGAACCGTGACGCGTCCCTTGATTTCTCCGGTCGCAGCGTAATCACCATGAATCGCGACCGCTGCGGGATTCAATAAATCCTTGGCATAGACTCCAAGAAATTCGCCATCGAGCGAAAGATGGACGAGGCGAAAATTAGCGCGATCACAAGCGAGAATTCGTGGCGGAGAAAATCGCGTGTCAATCGCAATCTTGTGCAGCGTTTTGAAATTGTAGGGTTCTTTTTTACCGCCAAATGACGCGAGATATTTTCCCGTTTGATCGAAGCGATGGATGTAATCGCTGGCGTAACCATCGGTCACGTAAATGTCACCATTCGGCGCGACATCCAATCCGGTCAAACGCAGGACAGGTTTGCCGTTATTGTTTTGTTTTTTGAATTCGTCCGGAACGAGCGACGCGACCGGAACATCGAGAACGACTTTCCCATCCAACGTCATCTTGAGCACATTTCCCGTGCTCAAGCGTGAGCCATAAATAAATTCGCCTTCCTTTTCTTTCCGAATCAGGAACCCGTGGAAATCATTTGGCGCACCAGTGACGTTGCGCAAAAATTTTCCATCCGGACTAAAAACCTGTAGCCCGGCATTCGTTTCCAACAGGCTGACATAAACTTCGCCATTGGAACTTACCGCCACATCGCCGTGCATGTTGCCGAGTTGCGCGCGCCCTTCCGGAAGTTTCAGCCAGTCGGGAACTGCTTTGTATTCGATGGCATTTGCACAAATCAACATCGCGGCCAGAGCGAAAATAGTTAGAACAGATTTCTTCATGTTTGTTTTTGTTTGATCTAATTAAGTCAAAATTCCTTTAACTACCTCGCCGTGAACATCCGTCAGCCGAAATTCGCGGCCTTGATATTTAAACGTCAGTCGTTCGTGATCGATTCCTAACAAATGCAGCACCGTTGCGTTGAGATCGTGGACGTGGACCGGATTCTCAGCAACGCTGTAACCGAAGTCGTCGGTCTTGCCATAGGTAATTCCGGGTTTCACGCCTCCGCCCGCCATCCACATCGTGAACGCATCTTTGTGGTGATCGCGGCCGGGTTTCGCGGCGCTGCCGCTGCCGGACTGAACTTGTTGCATGGGAGTTCGCCCAAATTCGCCGCCCCAAATCACCAGCGTATCATCCAACAAACCGCGCTGTTTGAGATCCTGAACCAAAGCCGCCATTCCTTGATCGACATCTTTGCATTTTTTCGGCAATCGATTCGCAATGTCGCTGTGATGATCCCAATCGGAATCGTAAAGTTGCACCACCCGGACGCCGCGTTCGACCAGTCGTCGCGCCAGCAAACAATTATTGGCGAATGACGTCTTGCCGGGTTGCGCGCCATACATCTCGAGCGTTTGCGGCGATTCGGTGGAAAGGTCAGACAATTCCGGCACGGCCGTTTGCATGCGAAACGCCATTTCATATTGGCCGATACGAGTGGCGATTTCGGGATCACCCACCTCACCGAGCGCCTGTTCGTTCAGCGAAGAAACGGCGTCGAGCACACGGCGTCGGTCACTGCGCGAATGACCTTCGGGATTTGAAAGGAATAACACCGGATCGCGACCGGAGCGGAATTGCACTCCTTGATAAATGCTGGGGAGAAAGCCGGTTGACCAAAGACTCGTGCCCGCGCCCGCCAGTGCTCCGGAAAGTAGAACCACATAAGCGGGAAGGTTCTCGTTTTCCGAACCCAAACCATACGTCACCCACGAACCGAAACTCGGGCGGCCCGGGCGGCCAAATCCAGTGTGGAGAAAAAGCTGGGCTGGCCCGTGATTGAATTCATCGGTGCGCAAACTTTTTACGATGGCGATGTCGTCTGAAATTTTAGAGAGATGCGGCAGCAGTTCGGAAATTTCCTGACCGCTTTTTCCTTGCTGGGAAAATTTATATTTCGAGGCCGCAAGTTTGGGATGGCCGCGCAGGAAGGCGAACCGTTTTCCCTCGATCAATTCCT
>JBDSLX010000294.1:0-10461 GCA_039916145.1 Verrucomicrobiota bacterium
TGGTCGCGCTGCTGGGAATTGGCTGGAAGTAAAAGAAGCGGTCGATTGTTTAGAAGACAAGGGCCCGGAAGATTTGCGCGAACTTGTCGTAGAATTTGCCGCACAACTTTTAGTGCAAACCAAACAGCTCGCCGATTTAAAATCTGCCCGTCAGAAAGCTATCGAATGTTTGCGCTCCGGCGCGCCTCGCCGCAAATGGGATGAAATGCTCTCGGCTCAAGGCGCGGACCTGGATGCGTTCAACCGCAAACTCGCTGACCACACAATGGCTCGCAATGTTTTCGAACTCAAATCAACTCGCTCCGGATTTGTTTCTCGCTGCGATGCAAAAATCATTGGCGAAATCGTTCGTGACCTGGGCGGTGGCCGATTGCAAAAAGACAGTGTCATCGATTTTGATGTTGGCGTTGATCAAATCGCGAAGCCGGGAGGAAAAATTCAGTCTGGCGAAATTTTAGCCCGCATCCACGCGGCGGATCAGACCACAAATGAAGCCGCGCGAATGAAACTGCAAAATGCTTTCACAATTTCAGATGCGCAGCCGTCTCTATCTCCGCTGATTTTGGAAATCATTTAGCCGCTCAAATTTTCCTTGTTCGATTTAGGCGAAACCGTCATTCAACAGGCGATGAAGCAGCACACACTCCTTTTACTCGCGTTTGTTTTTTCGAGCGGCGTCGGTTTTGCGAAAGAGCCGGAAAGCAAACCCGCTCAAATCCGCAAAGTCGAAGACATCGTCATTTACAAAGACGACAAATTTCACTCGGCATTTCCTTCGATTGTTCGCCGACCGGACGGCGAACTTCTGCTCGCGTTTCGTCGCGCGCCGGATCGCCGCCAGTTTGGCGAAAAAGGTTACACGCACACCGACCCAAACAGCTATTTGGTTTCGGTGCGCTCGAAGGACAACGGGAAAACATGGAGTGAAACGCCACAATTAATTTCCGCGCATCCCTTCGGCGGGTCTCAGGACCCGTGCATGGTGCAACTGCGCGACAACTCACTTCTTTGCGCGAGTTACGGCTGGGCTTTGCTAGGAACAAATGCAGCCGCGAAAATGAAAAATTCGATGCGCCACGGCAATTTTTATTTTCTAGGCGGTTACATGATTCGCTCCAAAGACGGCGGAAATACCTGGGGAAATTTCATTATCCCGCCGCCTTGCAAAGATGAAGTCACTTTAGACCCATTCGGTAATCCGGTTCCCGCTTACAATCGTGGCGCAATGTGTGAAGGAAAAGATGGACGGCTTTTTTGGGTTGTCGCTTCCAACAACTCGATCACGCCGCGAAAATCCGCCACGCATTTGATGATCTCTTCTGACAAAGGCGAAACCTGGAAATACTCCTGTCTTGTGGCGCAGGATGAAAAAGTGACGTTCAACGAAAGTTCCATTTACGAAACTCCCAAGGGTGATCTCGTCGCTTTCATGCGAACAGCAGACTTCGATGATCACACCGCCATCGCGCGTTCAACGGATGGCGGGAAAAGTTTTCAGCCCTGGGAAGATTCGGGATTCCGGGGACATCCGCATTACGCGCTTCGCCTGCCGGACAAACGCGTGTTGTTGGTTTACGGCTATCGGCACGCGCCACTCGGAATTCGCACGCGTGTCTTGGATGCTGAATGCACAAACTTTATAACGGCGGAGGAAATTATTTTACGCAATGATGGCGGGTCGGTCGATCTGGGTTATCCGTGGGCCACGATGATTTCAAAAGATCGCGCGCTCGTGGTTTATTATTTCAATCAAGCTGATGGCACGCGTTATATCGCCGGAACAATCGTGGCCTGGGATTGACCTAAATCGCCTGCAAAATGAAATCGCAATTGCAACTGGCGATATTTGCTCTTGGTTTGATCTTCTTTACCTCCGGTTGCGAAACTGCGCAAAAGTCTCCACGAACCGATGCATCCAGTAAAAATTTTGACGAACTGATTTTAACGCAATTCGTCTCCGCGCCTTTCCCGCATTCTGCCCGCGCCGAAGGCCACAATTACAAAACGAATTTTTTCCCGTCGGAAAAGCATTACCGGGACAACACTGTCGCCATTTTCATTCCCAAGAATTTTCAACCAAGCGCCAAAATCGATTTCGTCGTTCACTGTCACGGCTGGAGAAACACGGTAACCAACGTCCTTCGCCAATATGAATTGCCCCAGCAACTGGTCGAAAGCGGCAAGAATGCAATTCTGATTGTGCCGCAAGGCCCACGCAATGCGCCGGATTCATTCGGAGGGAAACTCGAAGACGAAAATGGTTTCAGGAATTTCATGGACGAAGTGTTGGCAACATTGCGCCAGCAGAAGCCATTCAGAAAATCTGAAATCGGAACAATAATTTTGTCGGGACACAGCGGTGGCTATCAGGTGATTTCTTCGATTTTGGAGAAAGGCGGGCTGACGAAAAATGTGAAAGAAGTTTGGTTGTTCGACGGGCTATATGCTCGAACGGATAAATTCCAAAACTGGTTTGAAAATTCTGGTGGCCGGTTCATTGACATTTACACGGCCAATGGCGGAACGAAAACAGAAACAGAAAATTTGATGCACGATGTGAAGAAAAAGGGAGCCAACTATTTTTCTACTGAAGAAAAAGATGTGAGAATGCAGTCATTGCGCGACAACCGGCTCATTTTTATTTTCACGGAACTTCCGCACGACGACGTTTTGCATAAGCACAAAACATTTCTGCAATTTCTTCAGACGAGTTGTTTGTCTAATGCTGAGAAGAAATGACTGAAAGCGATTTCACAGGTCATTTGGTAGGGCAAAGCTGCTGCTTTGCCTGCTATTAAGGCGGCGCAGCAACGCCGCCCTACCTTACGAAATAATCAGAGCGACCAGCCTTTGCTATATTCGCGTCTGAGAAACTGTTCGGCTTCAACCGCGTTTTTAACTTTCAGCGCCGCAGCGTCCCACTCCAGTTTTTTCCCGGTGCGATACGCGACATTTCCGAGTAGAACGGCTTCCGACAACGTTCCGGCGTAATCGAAATTACAAGTTGTCGCGCTGCCAGTTTTGCACGCTTGAATCCACTCTTTGTGATGGCCGATTGAATTGGGAATGAAAGGCTCCGGCGCTTTAAAATCCTTGAATTGAGTTTCCGGCAAGAGCTGATGGCGATGGTATTCTGCAATGAGCATTCCTCGTTCTCCGACAAACAAAACACCATTGTCCCATGCGGGTGCTTTGCCTTCCGAAACGAGTTTTGGTTTTTTGCCGCCGTCGTACCATGTGACCTTTATTTTCTGCGAGGAATCAGCCGAAGGAAATTCGTAATGCACAATAATCCAAGGCGGCACGACATCCTTTTGAACCGGCGGCCCTTCGGCTTCAATGGTCAATGGATGACGCAATTTCAACGCCCAAAAAGGAAGATCCATGTAATGACAGGCCATATCGCCGAGTGTGCCACCGCCGAAATCCCACCACGCGCGCCAAGTTTTTGGATGATAGGCGGAATGATACGGGCGCGCTGGAGCAGGCCCCAACCATAAATCCCAATGGATGTTCGGAGGAACGGGCGGTTTGTCAGTGGGCGTAACTGCGGTTCTGCTTTTCTGACACCAGACGTGGACTTCGTGGACGGAACCAATCGCGCCGCTTTGAATCAGTTCAACGACCCGGCGATAATTATTTTCAGCGTGAATCTGCGTACCCATTTGCGTCGCGAGCTTTTTGTTTTTGGCTGCCAGTTTTTGAATTTCTCTGGCTTCATAAACCGAATGCGCGAGCGGTTTTTCGCAATAGACGTGTCTGCCGGATTTAAGCACAGCAGCAGTGGCCACGGCATGAGTGTGGTCTGGAGTGCTGACGACCACTGCGTCGATATTTTTTTGTTCAAGGAGCTTTCGGAAATCATTGTAGGTTTTTGCCTCCGGAAATTTGGCGGCGGCGGCGCTCAAAAATTGATCGTCGATGTCGCAGAGCGCGACAATATTTTCTTCTTTGACGCCGCTGATGTTTGCCGCCGCGCGATTGGCCGTGCCGATGACGGCGATATTTAATTTTTCATTGGCCGATTTCCCTTTTCCAAACGCGTTGCTCGCGCCAATCCAAAACCCGGCGGCAGCAATGGAGCCGTTTTGAAGAAATTGGCGGCGTGAAACTGTTTTGCGCATGAACCGTTTTAGAACACCGGTTCGGCTTGTCAAAAAGAAAGGGCATCCAATGGGATGCCCTTCTCGATTAAACTCAAATGATTTTACAAACGGCGAATGCGATAGAATTGAGTCGCTCCAGCTGTTGCAATTGTTGCCTTAAAAACGCCGGGGCTGAGTTGAGTGATGGCGGCAGAATTGTTATCGGCATAGCCTCCTGTCACTAGCAATGAATTTTGTAGCTTGAATGATGCAGCGGAATCACTTGTGCCGCCACTGAAGGTGATCTCGACGTTGCCACTGACGATTTGGATGCCGGTGATCACCGGAGTCACGGGCGCAGAGAGATTCACGACTTCCACATTGTCAAACAGTCCGAAGCTCAAAGCTGGGTTATCGGAAAGGCTGGCAAACCGATCCATGTAGCCGATAAAAATATTTCCCGTGGTTGTGAATGGGGTGCTAACATCATTGGTGAGATTGGCGATGCTCTTGCCATCGATTGACCAATTCACCGTTTCTCCCACCTTGGTGATAGCCACACAATGCCAAGCTAATCCGTAAGTACCCACACTAAGCGCGCCGGTTTGCTGAGGGTGAGCGGCTAGTTGCGATGCAGGAGCAGAGTCTCCACCCCACAAACTGTAAAAAGGATTAAAGTTCTCGCGAACCCCGGCAGCAGTCCCAGCGACATAGGCCCCGCTCGCGTCCGGTGCTTTTGTGGATCCATAGTAGGCATTGTAGTCACCCGTTGCGACGCCGGTGCCGCCGTCGCCGTCTGCGGAAAACCACGCACCATCGGGTGTGCCGAATTCCCACTGCGCCTGAGCGCCACTGGTGCCGATGCCCGCGTTGCCATATTCGGTAGATCCCGTGCCACCGTCTGGAAAAGGCCCATTGACATTAATCCACAGATCGAACTCGAGCCGATAATCGTTGGTAAAATTTTGACCAATCGGCGAGATGCTGATTCCGTTAACCAAACCTTGCGTTTCGTTGACCCGGAATTTCACGCCGCGAGTCGTTCCTCCGGAGTGGGGGGCGGGCGGGATTCCGTCCGCGCTATAATCATAAAAGAATTCAACGAACGTATCCAAGCCTCCGTCGGCGGCATTGGTTATCCAGTTAACAGACGTGTCCGTGTCGAAATTATCAGAAAATAACACCGGAGCGGGGGCCGAGTCACCATCGAGGATTGTAACTGTTCCAGAACCGACCCCGACGGTATATCCCGTGCCAGTGGCTGCGCTACAGACGGCGGTTTCATTCGCCTCATAAATGGCATCGGCAATGGGAGTAAGTATAAAGTTTGTGCTCGTCGCCCCAGCGTCAATGGTCACGCTCAAAGGCCCATTGAAATCAGTCCCGCGCACTGCAGCTCCTGAATACACCAAATTTGCAGTTAATGCAGGGGCGAGATCGCCTTTTCGTATCACTTGGAGAGTCGCCTTTGACCCAGCATAACATTCGAGCAAGATGGGTTGAATAGCAGCCACAGACAACTCCGGCGTTTCGTTATCTAATATGGTGACGGTGGCGTTGAACGGAGCGAGGATTGAATAATTTGTGCCACTGCTGAAAGTCAGAATAACAGTTTCACTCACTTCCGCAATCGAGTCATCAATGGGAGAGATCGTAATGTTTGTGGAAGTTGCTCCCGCAGCAAAAGTTACTGTTCCGGAAAGCGTTGTATAATCTACTCCGTTTGAAGCGGTGCCGGTGATCGTATAAGGAATAGCCAGAGCCGCACTCGTATCTCCGGCGCGCGTAACTGTAATCGTCCCGGTGTTCGATAAAGCCTCCGAAGCGGTCGCGTCAGGGGCTGTGATACTCACTTCCGTGGCAGGAACAACGATACTAAACGTCCCAGCCGATCGTGTAATCGTGGTGGTCGTTCCTCCCGGAGACCAAACGCGAACGACTTCCTTTGAATTATTGCCCACCCAGAGATTACCCGCCGCATCAAAAGCGACTTCGCGCCGGTTCGATGTTGAAGTGGAGGTAAGGTTAAAAGTATCAAGGAGGTTTGTTTTAGTAAGGTCGGGAACGCCGTTCGTCAGGTCAACGATCCAGGTTTTCGTGTCATTTCTGGCAACCGCCATTTTCTTGCCGTCTGGGGAAACTTTTATGGATCGAGCGCCTACAAGGACATCGAATTGCAGTCCGCTCGCCAAACTCTGGGCCAAAGAATCCCATAACAGGGTGGTCCCGTCGGTAGCGTAAATCCGGACATTTACGCGAGTCGCATCGTAAACGTTGGCCGTGCCGTTAGCGCGATTTTGTGAAAGGAAAAACTTTCCATCGGGCGCTATATCCAAATCCGATTGAACATCATTGACTGAAGAATTTCCCGCACTACCCAAAACGACGGGGGCACTATTATAGGGCAACGCGGTCCCATTGATGTCCCATCGCAATAAAGAGTTTCGACCACCCGCCTCTGCCCATTGGCCATCAATCGCCCAAACCTGCAAATTGCCCAATGCAGTAGAACCCTTCACTATCGGTGAGCCGTTACAGCTTGTGTGTACTGTTGGATTCACCGTGGAACCAATTCCTGAGAGAACAACAGTACTGGTGATAACATCCGGATCCGTTTGATAAATTGTTCCGAGATTCGTGGTGAAGTCTGCAATGTACAAATTGTTATCTGCGCCCACCTCAATTTTCCATGGACTTTTAGGTCCTGGGCCGGCGGAGGCGGTACCAGGATCGAAAGTGATCCCCGCAGTTTTGGCTATGTCGCCTTGAGCGAGCGCATCGGATTGGTCGGCATTGATCACATAAATTCCTTCCTGAACGGTGCGAGTGCCAACCGTGGTCGCTAGGCCGCCGACGTTTTCGGCCACATAAGCGCGGCCAAATAAAGCGAGATTGGTAGGATTCCGATTTACCGCGATGCCGCCCGGTGAGAAATACAGATTAAATTGATTCGTGTCCGTGCTGATTTGGGTCCAGACCGGCGCGACAGATTTCGTTACTTCAATTTGATAAGCAGTAGCAGCGCCTCTTGGAAAAGTCTGCAAACCTTTCGACAATGTCCCAAGATCGAGTGTGCTGGCGGGACCGGAGAAAACCACTTTTACGCCTGCGCCACTTTCATTCAGGATGAAGCTGACATTACCGCCAGATTCAGTGACGGCAGAGGCATAGGGAACCGCCTTGGCGACGAACGAAAACGAGGTGAATGCCAAGGCGATGGCCAGGCCCTGAGTTAAAGAATTGATTAGTGATTTTTTCATAAGCTTTTTGATGTTTATTGCTCCGCTTAACAATTTTTTAGGTTCAAGCCAAGCGGACAAAACCTAACTCGTTGCGACATGAATTGTTATTGCAGCCGGTTCCGTGAAGAATCGCATTGACATGAAATTGTAGCAACAGAAAACTTAAAAAATTCCATCGCTCTCGGCAAAGCCTTTCGCTGTTACTTGCGCGAAACCTCGGCTTTGCTTTTTTTGACGGCTCCCCATGATTTTAAATCACTTTCCTTGGGAAGACGGACTTGGGCAGCGCTGGTTCCGCATTGTTGACAGGAAACGGATCCGCCACGGAGGGCTAAAGTCACATGTTCTTTTGGACAAACGTAGCTAACCACTTCCTTAATTTCGTAGCTTTTGCATTGAGGACACGAAACGGCGAAGACGTCTCCTGCCGTGTAAAATTTCGCTTTGCATGAAGAGCAGATATACCCGTTGTTTTCTGCCTCAATTGTCTTAATCGACTTTCCTCCACAACCGATAAATTGGAGGAGCAGGCTGAAAATCAGCAGAGCGGCTAAAAAAGATTTCATTAAATGTGGCGGATTCAGACGGGGGTTTGATTGTTAGGGGACGCCTTTACCTTCATCCTGAGAAAACTCGCGCAAGATAAGATATTGCTTTCCCTTTTCGCTGACCCACTGTGCATGGCCGTCACAAAACAAGGCGTTCGCACCAAGTTTCCCGTGGTTATCGTAAGGATCAGGATAATCATTCGTCCCAGGAGGCGCACTGGAAATCTCGTCTCCATCCAAAATTATCCAAGTCCGGGAAGGTCCTGGGACCTGGCCTTGCAAACCTAACGGAATATTTCGGTGCGCTCTCGACTGAACTTTTTGTTGAGATTTTCTCACTTCCGGAACCGTTCCCACCGATGCCGGCGGATATTGCTCTGCTAAAGTGCCAGGGGGATTATTTCTCCACCAAGAAAAATTTTCGTAGCTGTAGCCGGGACTTTTTTTCGTATTAGCAAATTTTTGCAAGTCTCTTAATTCCATTACCCCGGGGAATAAGGCGGGATAAGGATTAGCGACCAAAATTGACGGATTTACGGTGTTCTGCGTGCTCGGACAAATAAAAACCCGGGGAGATTTTACATAAGTCCCATACATCCAATTCAAATTATCATCGTAGTAACTCAATGTGCCGGTCAATGCCCCTTTGTTGTCATCAGCATACATTAAACTGCCAAGGCCCAATTGTTTTAAGTTGCTCAGACAGGAAATTCGATAAGCCTTTTCCTTGGCTTTTGCCAATGCAGGCAATAACAAGCCCGCCAGAATGGCAATAATCGCAATGACGACCAGCAGTTCAATCAGGGTGAATGCATTGCGCAAGTTTGGCATCTTCATAAAAATGGATTTTCTCAATCGGCGCGCAAACTAGCAAATGTAAAATCGCAGTCAAAAACAAACAGTCAATGCCGTAGTAATTTTCGCGGGATTTCTATAACCCAAACACCCTCGCCTAAAATTATTTTATCGGCCCGTGATACTCATCCGTTCCGCGAATAAAACTTTTGACATATTTTATTTGCGGCACCCATTCCGCATGTCCGTCGCAAAAGGCAACATTCCCGCCATCGGAACCGTGATTATCTCCGGGATCTGGATAATCTTCGTTAGGTCGATTCCCTCCGGTATTGTCGTCGGCATCATACAAAAGCCACACGTCAGACGAACTCGCTCTTTGCCCGAGGAAGTTATATTTCGTCTCATCTTGCGCTGTAATATAAATATGCCGCCCCACGGAATTTTGCGTTTTCCGCTCGTTGATTCCTCCGCCGACAGTGGTGCCGTTTCGTCCAGCGAAAAAACCCGCCGTTTCATAACTGTGACCCGTTAAACCTTCCTTCCCCGTCGGCGCATTGTCGTACAAATCAGGCAAAACGTAATTGGCATCGTGTAATCGCTCGGCATAAGTCACGCCAGTGAGATTGGGGCTGAAAGGATCGCCGCCGGGCACAACAAAACGTATATCCCGCACCGTATTTTTGGTCGATGGACAAGTAAACGTTTTCCGATTGGAAACGTAACGAGGATGCAACCAGTTTAAATCGTCACTAGAATAGTTCGCCACACCTGAGAAGGCGTTTTTCGAGTCTTCATCTGCATATAATTGACTGCCGATACTCATCTGCTTTGTGTTATTCAGGCAGGAAATTCTCTGCGCCTTATTCTTGGCTTTGGCCAAAGCAGGCAAAAGCAATCCCGCCAGAATGGCGATAATCGCAATGACGACCAGAAGCTCGATCAACGTAAATCCATTTTGTCGCCTCAAATCTCCCGCACACACAAAAATGTTTTTCATAACTGGATCGCAAAATTGCCATAACCCGCAACAAAAGTCATCAAGCAAAGAGCGGGAAAAATTCGCTTTCAACTAAAATTGCGGTCTCGGAATTGAGCCGCCCAACAGTTGCCCAAACGTCGCCGGTCTTTGCGCGAATTTCTTTTGCTCCCGATCCAAAAGTTCCAAAATCGCCAGATTCACATCTTCGCTGGATTTCGGAAATTTCAAAACGATCTGTACATTGCCATTCGTTTCTGTTTGATAAACCGCAATGCCTTGGAAGTATGTCGGCAATCGCAACGCCATCAGTATTTCGCCTCTGGGCTTGAACTTGACCGGCGATTACCGTTTGAAATTTAACATGTGGATTAATTATAACGGCCCAATGCTTGATGGCGGTGCCGGTTCCACGTTTCACATGAACGCGGGCGTGGGAACCACTGCCGATCACGCTAATCTGGACAACTTCGGAACTCCAGATGGCATCTGGTTTTCAGTGGATGGCGATGGCGGCTCCACTTTCGTTGCCGGCGACGCCAACGCTTACATCGGCTCGGATTTGCAGGCGGATGAATCTGGGGTCTATGCCGCAACCAACGCCCTGCCTCGAAGCACCACGACCACATTCTACTCATTGTGGGGAAATATCCCCGCGCCGGCGACGCAATTGGCGAATTATCCAAGCCAAAGCGGCACGAGCCAATCGGGAAACATGGGCGTTGCCTGGCACTCCGTTGTCATTACCAAAGTGGCTGACTCTGTTACATGGGTTATTGATGGTATCACAATTGCAACCGTCCCAACCGCTG
>JBDSLX010000295.1:0-5591 GCA_039916145.1 Verrucomicrobiota bacterium
GTCAGCACGCCGTTGATGCCGCCCAAGTTCGTCAGGTTCATCGTGCCGCGCAGTTCATTGGTGCCGATCAAAACGCCATTCAATGTCAGGTTGGTGATTGGCACATTAAAGTCCGCATTGCCGAATCCGAAGTCATTCACTCCCGGCCCTGTGAAGTTTTGCTCTCCATTATTAAAAGTGAATTTTCCCTGAAAAAGGTTCGTCCCTCCGGCTGCCGCATAGAAGGCACCATCCAACGTGAAACTTTGGCCGCTCAAAACGGCTCTGAAAATAATGGTGCCCGATTCGGCGGCAATGATTCCCTTCATGTTGCCGCCGTCACTGAACAGCAATACTCCTGTGCTGGCGTTGGTGATGAAACCATCGTTGTTGTCAAAGTTCATACGGATGGTGCTCGTGCCCGAACCGACGGTCTTGAGGAAAACGCCGCCGCGATTGAAAAAGTAACTACTAGACATGGTCTGGCCGTCGCATTGGATTTCCAACCGTCCGCCCGACTCATTGTAAAAAGGAGCGGGAGCTTGGAACGAAAAAGGTCCTCCGCTCCAAACCACCCTGCCAAAATTGTTGATCGACCCGGCGGCGAGCAGTCGCTTGGTTCCTCCATTGGTGACTTCCAGCAGACCGTTGGGAGCAATAGTCAAAGCACCGTTCATGTCGCCGCCATTCCAGACAATCTTCCCGCCGCTGTTGATCGATTTTCTCCCTGCCACATTGCCCCCGCTGTAAGTGAGGACTCCATTGGAGTTGATGTTGCCGGAGCCGAAGATGGTGAGATACATCACGTCATTAGAAAGCACCTGAGTACCAGTGACGCCGCCGAGGGTCAGGTTGCTGACACTGCCATTGCCAATGATATCGAAAGTGACGGTGTAGGTGCCGCTGTTCGTGATGAAAACATTATCAGTAGAGGCGGGAACAGCGTTTGGATTCCAGTTCGCAGCGACGCTCCAGTTCCCCCCGGTGGTGTTAGTCCAGGAAATGTCGGCGGCGATGGAATGACTGACGAATGAGACCAACAAAAACAGAGCCAGCAAAGGGGAAAAACTATTCCCCTGACGGGCTGTATTGTTGGCGGTGAAATTTTTCATCGATTGACGCCTGAGGGGACGGTTACAAATTATCCATAGCCCTAAATAAAGCAAGTTTTCCAGTCATAATTATTTTTAGAAATTAAATTGCAGACTGGCGGCGAGAGTGCGGGAACGCGGCAGTTCGGCGTGGAGGTTCAGCGGGTTTAAATTGTAGTCTTGATCGGTCAGATTCAGCAGGCCGATTTGCACCTGGGCGTGTCGCCGATAAAATCGGTAGCCGGCGTATAAATTGAGTTGCCAGAAATCGTCGCCGGAGAGCGTGGGTCGGTAGCCGCCGTTGCTTTGCGAATACCAATTGGCCTCGGCGCGAGCGAAAAGGCCGGAGGAATAATTAACCAACGCAAAGAGCGAAAGGTGGTTAAGGGTCGCGTCATTCCGCGTGTGATTGGCGCTGGAAACTGTCCGGGGAATTTCGGGATAGCGCGCATCAAGTTCCGCCCGACTCAATTGATATCGCGCGCCGACGGACCAGTTTTCGCCTAATAGCTGGTTAACGGTCACAATCAAATTCCTTTCCGTGTAATCAAGTTCCTGCCGCGTGCGGGAGGGGACAAAGGAGGGCGGGAAATTTAAATTTACAGCGCCGATGGTCTGATTCACATCGGAATTTAAGATCTGGCCTTCGATTCCTACATACGTTCCCGTCGAAAATTTTTGTTCGAGAGACAGGCCGAACGTTTCGAATTTAGCCCCTGCAGTCGAGCCCGCCACGGCCTCGGGAATGATCGAGCGAAATGCTTGATTAAAACCCGCCACCTGACTCGGCTCCAGACGCACACTTTGATCAAAGCTCACTCCGCCCAGTGACCTTGTATAAGCGAAACGCACGACGGTATCACGCAGCGGAGTCCAAGTGAGGCCAGCCTTCGGCGAGTATTGTTGTTCCGAATTCTCCCCGCTCGAAATTGGCGCAGAACGATAGTTTAGCGGGAAACGCAAATAGTCATAACTCAAACCAGCGTTCAATTGCAGTGGATCCAATACGCGCCAGAAATAATAACCATAACCTGCGAGGCGCTCAAATTCCGTCGCGGCACTCTGCGATATCGGGGAACTGGCGAAACTAAGAAGGGTCGTTTGGGTCATGCTCGCCAGTTGCGTCGGAGTAGATGCTCCGAGGGAATTTTCAGTGTTAAATCGACCGGCCTGATAACGCGCCCCGAGTACAAGGCCATGATTTTCCTGCGCCACAATTTGTTGTAGTTCGGCGGAATAAATTTCCAGTTGGCTGCGATAACTGAACGAAGCCGTCGGCAACGTTGGTGTCGGCACGGCGATGACTTTGTCCATTGAGTCTTTCCCTAGCAGCAGAATCGGCTGGGTGGGATCGGTTACCGAAAGCGTGTCATCGAATCGCCCCACCAGAATGAGGGTTTGAATTCCGGGACGCCACTCATGTCTATAACCCGCGAGCAAGAGCGGCTCTTGAGTTTCCTTGGTGCGCAAGTGGAGACGAGCGCTCCGCTGGTCGTAGTATTGCGACAAATCCCCCGCCGCTGCGTTGTAATAAATTGTCTGGAAAAAAACCGAGTCTTGGGGCGTGAGATCATATTTAATCTGAGCGGAAACCGTGAGTTGCTCCTGATCGTTGTTGGCGCGCTGGCCATTTTCAGAGCGATAAAGTGTGTCCACGGCGTAGCCGAAGTTCCCGATGTTGCCATATTGCGTGCCGGATTGAATCCAGTCACCCCGGCTTAAATACTCCGTGCTTGAAGCCAAGCCGAATCGGTCATGCTCGAACAGCTTCGAGTATTCCTGCTGCGACACGGTTTGCGAAAGCGTGCCCGCGCCGACGGGTGCGAGGAGATTCGCCAAAAGATATTCGCTTAACCACGGCGTTTCGTAACGCAAATTGATTTGTTGAGGGTCACGAAGCTGGTTGTAGCTGTTGGCCAAAAACAAGTGCGCCGAATAATTTCCATAATCATAATTCACGGCGCGGGTTGCTTCGCGCACGCTCACATCGTCCATGCCTGCGTCTCGGTAAATGCCCGCGAGGTTTGCCCCGCGCACGGCGGCGTCTTGATCCAGCAACAAGCGCGAGCGATAGACGGAACGGTTATTGTTGAGCGCCTGTGAATGTTCCAAATCGCGAATCGCTTCGTTGATTTGATTTCCTTGTTGTTTTAGCAACGCGAGATAAAGCCAGCTCGTCGGATCGTTCGCATCCAGAGTGCGGGCCATCTCCAGTTCCTTCTCCGCATGGAACGTGTCTCCGGCATCGCTGAAAGCCTTGCCCAAGTAACCGCGCAACGCGGCCCGTTGCGGTTCCAGCGCAGCGGCGATCAGCAAGTCTTCCCGTCCGCCTGCCGCATCGCCCCAGTGAATGCGGCACAAGCCGCGTCCCAACCAGGCGTTTCCCAAAGCAGCGTCAATGGCGATGGCGCGTTCAAACCATTCCACGGCTTCGTGCCGCCGGTTTTTTGCGGCCAGAAAAAACCCTTTCAGCGCGAGGGCTTGGGCATTGCGCGGGGTCAGCGAGATACTTTTTTCCAAAGCTTTTTCTGCCTCCGCCGTCCGACCGAAACTGAATTCCAATTCGGCCACCCGCTCCCAGGCGAAACCAAATTCCGGCGATTGGACGGTCGCCTTGCGTGCCATCGACAGCGCGGTTTTTAAAGAGGTTTCAGACTCGGCGCGGGATTGCTCAAAATAAGATAAAGCTAGGAATTCCGTTGAAAGTTCAGGTTGGAGAGTTGAAGGGCGCGAACCGCGTTTCACGGCCGCGATCAATGTGCGGAGCGATTCAGCGAGCCGATCCGTTTGAGGGTTCGCTGGCAGAGTGGCGAGTTCCTTTTCTGTTTTCTCCACTTGTCCGACTGACAACATCACAGCCGCAAGGTAAATTCGCTCGGACGCAGAGATGGGCTGACGTCCCGCTGGATATTTTTCCAGCGCGGCCAGCAAATCTCCTGAACGATAAGCAGCCAGTGACTGGGCGAGGATACTTTCTTCTTCAGCCGTTAAAGTCAGATCCCGCAAATCCAAGACGCCGGGATAGTAGAAGCACCATTGCAGAATATTATTCGCGATGAAACCCGCGGTTCGAAACGGCGGTTTTCCCGGTTCGGCCACGGCCTGTTCATTGCTTGTCAGTGAAAGCGCTCCCTGCGCATTGCTTAATCGCACCTTCCCGTCAATAACCGACAGCGTGACGCGCTCGGCCCCATTCACCTCCGCGACTTCCAAAACAAATTCCGTTCCTTCTACACTCGCGGTCGCGCCCCGCGTCAGGATGCGAATGCGCCCCGGCTTGTCCCTATGAAAAAATGACATCACTCCTTTGATGATATTTAAGCCGGCCAGTGAATCGTTTTTGTCAGGAGGCAGGATTTCAATCTCTGCCAGCGGGCCGAACGGCACCACGCTTTGATCCGACCATCGCAATGTGACACGACTGTTGCTGCCCGTTCGCAACTTATCTCCGCCGTGCAAAACCTGATTTGTTTGGGTGAGGAACCAGTTTTTTGCGCCAGCGGGCAGGATTTCGACGGTGCCCTGAATCTGAAGAATGCGAATTTCGTTGCCATCCCGCAAACTCTCCACCGCCTGTGCCGAAGGCTCGACGAAGATAAGGGTCGCGAACGCCAAAAAAATAGATGCCCTGAAAATTTTCATACGGATTTGGAGTTGAAGATTTAGACCCTCGTTTCTATTGGTTTATCCCCCATTGAGCAATTGAATTCGGAGGCGCCGCGAGCGGAAAGTTCGACAAATCGAAAATAATCCGACTTGTTTGACGACCGGCACACGGCTACAAAGTATTTATGAGTGAATTCAAATTTGAATGTCCGCATTGCCAGCAACACATGGCCTGTGACGAACAGTTTTCCGGCCGCCAAATTCAGTGCCCCGGTTGCAATCATCTCATCAGCATTCCCCATGTTCCGGGGAAAACGGTCCAATACCAGCCCGAGTCCGGCAATACCTGGGCCACCCATATTCCCCGTCCTCTTCCCGCGATCCCGAAACCTCCCAAGCAAGACGAGTAAGAGCTGAACACGTCGCCGGTTCGTTGTTCAGGCATACACTGTCGGTTCCGTAAAACACGATCGCGCTGAACGTTCCCGGCCACATCCGTCTTCTGAAACCTAAATCGTGAAAGAAAAACAACAGCAAATCTGGCGCTGGGACGGAAAATCAGTAGCGGAAGCGCAGGATTTTCTGGCGGCGGAAGAGCCGCTGGAAATTCGCGTGGATAATAAACCTTCCGTGATAAAAAAACCTACCTCCGGTCAGCGTCACGATGCGCACGCCGGGCAACGATGAGGAAGTGAATAGCAGCTTCTGATTTCCTGTCCCCTTCGGTAACTTTGCCAGGTTGAAAATGAAAAATTTGTTCTACTTGTTTTCCGTTTTGATCGTTTCTCCGGTCATACACGCGCAAATCGGCGACAAATCAGATCGCCCTGGTGAAATTCAAAAATCAATCATCCCAAAAAAATTAATTCCGCCGTCGCCCGCGCTTTCTCCAGAAGACGCGTTGAAAACATTTCA
>JBDSLX010000296.1:0-3741 GCA_039916145.1 Verrucomicrobiota bacterium
AAGCCCGCGCCGTTTTGCAAGGCAGCTATCTCGTGCGCATGGAAGATTTGGAAGCCGTCGCCGAACCGGTTTTGATGCATCGCATTCTCACGAATTTCCAGGCGCAATCCGAAGGCATCACCAGCAGCTTTATCATCGAACAACTTTTGAAAGAAGTGCGCGGAGAAAAAATTCGTGGCTGAGTAGGGAAATTGCAAAATGAAAATTGAGAATTGCAAATTGGCAATTGCCACGAAGTCATGACGCCGGAGGAATTATCAGATCGGTTATGGAAATTTGCCGCGCGCGTCGGAAAAGTTGTCGATGCACTTCCCGATAATCGTTTGGGCCGACACGTTGCCGGACAGTTGGTTCGATGCGGCACATCATCCGCGCCGAATTACGATGAAGCCTGCGCCGCCGAAAGTCGTGCCGATTTCGCTCACAAAGTCAGTATTGCTCTGAAAGAAATGCGCGAGTCACGCGGTTGGCTAAAATTCATTGTCATTGCTGAACTTCTCCCCGATAAAAAAATAGTGGCGCTCGTTTCCGAGAGCGAAGAGTTGGCAAAAATTTTAGGCAAATCCGTCGTCACTGTAAAAAAGCGCCCACCGCAGGAGACAATGTGAAATTTTCAATTTTCAATTTTCAATTCTCAATTTCCTCTCCCCGATGAGTTCTCTCCTCGATCCAAAAGTCCTGGCCCGCCTCATGGGACAGCCGTTGCTCTCGCGGTTTCCGATGGAAGGAACTGTTTCTGGCCAGCACAAAAGTCCGCATCGCGGCTCCAGCGTCGAGTTCGCCGAATATCGAAACTACACGCCCGGCGACGACATCCGCCGTCTCGACTGGCGCGTGTTCGGCCGCACTGACCGCTTTTACATGAAGGAGTTTGAAGCGGAAACAAACCTGCGTTGCTACTTCGTTCTCGATTGCAGCGCGTCGATGGGATTTTCCGAAAATGGCGAAAGCCGTTTTGATTTCGCGAAACGTCTCATCGCGACGCTCGCCTATCTCGTCATTCATCAAGGCGACGCTGCTGGCTTGATTGTCGTCGGAGAAAAAACCATCCACGAACTTCCTCCGCGCCGCAATCCCGCTCACTTCCAAAATCTTTTGGAAATTTTGGACAAAGCAAAACCCAATGGCGAAACCGGCTTGATGCCCGTGCTGCACGAGATCGCCGAGAAAACCCGCCGCCGCGCTTTGGTCGCCGTGTTCTCCGATTTCTTTTGCGACACGACAGAGTTGCTCAGTTGCTTTCAACATCTGCGATTTCAAAAACATGATCTCGCGATTTTCCATCTGCTCGACCGCGCCGAACTCGATTTCAAATTCGACCGCCCCGTTCGCTTCGCTGATTTGGAAAGCTCCTTCAGCCTTGTCACTGAACCCGCTGTGATTCGCGAACAATATCTCAAGCAAATAAGAAAATTTCTGGAACTGTTGCGCAACGGTTGCCACGAATTCAACGCCGATTACCGCCAAATCGTCACCGACGAAAGTTACGAAAAAATAATCGCGGATTTCCTAACCGAGCGCACGCGCGCCGCTTCCGCAAAATGAGAGTTACTCTGTTTTCAAAATCATTTTGTGGGAGAAGCTTTTCGCCAACCGTTTCTCTGGAGATTTTTTCAGGCCTGAAAGGCCGCAATGATCCAGCCCAGGGCATCGCCCTGGGATGGATATGGCAAAACAGAACAAGCCCTGAAAGGGCGGAATAAACATGGCCCAATCCCTTTCAAAAATTTTAATCCACCTTGTTTTCAGCACGAAACATCGGGAACGCCTCTTATCCGACGACGTGCGTTCCGAACTTCATCCCTACATGAACAAAATTTTGGTGGAAATGGATTCGCCCGCCATCGCCATTGGTTCAGTTGAAGATCACATTCACATTTTATTTCGGCTCTCCAAAAACCACGCCCTCTGCAAAGTTATTGAAGAGGTTAAGACCTCTTCGTCGAAGTGGATAAAAACAAAAGGCGCACAGTTCAGAAACTTTCATTGGCAGAGTGGTTATGGCGCATTTTCGGTGAGCCAGTCAAATGTGGAGGAGGTTCGGGCTTATATCGCAAATCAAAAAGAGCATCATCGCACAAAAACATTTCAGGAAGAGTTTAGGACGTTCTTGAAAAAATATGAGGTGGATTTCGACGAACGTTATGTGTGGGATTAATATTTCGCCCTTTCAGGGCTTATTTGATTTCAAACGCAATACCCAGGGCGTTGCCCTGGGCTGGATTATTTTGCCCTTTCAGGGCTTTCAAACGTTCTCACCGTGACCTTCCTCCAACCATTCATTCTCTGGGGATTACCGCTCATTCTCCTGCCGGTGATCATTCATTTGATCAACCGCATGCGCCATCGCCGCCAGCCGTGGGCTGCGATGCGTTTTCTTCTTTCCGCAACTCGCGCTTCGACGAGTCACGCGAAACTGCGTCAATTTTTAATTCTCCTGTTCCGCACGCTCGCCGTTCTCGCGCTGCTCTTATTTCTCGCGCGTCCGCTCGCCGGCGGCTGGATGGGCTGGATGCTTTCGCCCGCGCCGGATGTCGTTCTGATTTTGCTCGACCGCTCCGCAAGTATGGAAACCAAAATTTCCGGCAACACCACCAAACGCGAGCAAGCCTTGAAACTCATCTCTCAAGCCGCGAAAGAATTCGATGGCGCAAGTCATCTCGTGTTGATCGATAGCGCAACGCGTTTGCCGCAAGAAATTATCAACGCGAGCACAGTTCCCGAACTTTCGTTCACCGCGCCGACCGATACCGCCGCCGATCTCCCCGCGATGTTGCAATCCGCTTTCAATTACTTGCTCGAAAATCGCTCCGGCTCCGCAGAAATTTGGATCGCATCCGATTTGCAACGCAGCAATTGGCAACCCGACGACGCGCGTTTTAAAACCGTCATCGCGCAACTCGGTTCGCTTCCGCAAAAAGTTCGTGTCCGTCTGCTCGCGCTCAATCAGCCGCCCGAACGCAACACGTCCATTTCGGTTCAGGAAATTTCCCGCCGTGCCAAAGGCGATCAGAACGAACTGCAATTCGTCCTCGATCTCCAGCGCAATACCGAATCCGCCGAGCGTTTTCCGATCAAAACCATTCTCGACGGCGTGGAATCCGAAACCGAAATCGCCATCGACGGCCAGGCAATGCGTTGGCGTTACAACGCTACCTTGGGAAATAAAAAGGACGCGGGCTGGGGAAGATTTCAATCGCCCGCCGATGGCAACATTTTGGATAACCAAACGTTTTTTGTTTACGGCGGCGAAACACCGCTCCGCGCCTTGGTCGTGAGCGATGACAACGTAGGGCAGGCTTCCAGCCTGCCCAGCCGATTTTTCAAACTCGCCGTCAACGCAATTGCGAAAGACAAAGAGGCTGCGCTAATCATTTCGCCCTCGCAATTTTCCAGCTCGAATCTTAACGGGTGCAGCGTCATTTTTTGGCAAGCCACATTACCCGCCGCCGCCGAAGCCGAACGCATTCGCGAATTTATCGAGCAAGGCGGTTCCGCAATTTTCTTCCCGAGCGGAAAACCCGACGCGCAACAGTTCAGCGGATTTAGCTGGGGAGAAATCCAAAATGCCGACGCTGAGAAAAGTTTTCACATCACGAAATGGGATGAAGAACAAGGGCCGCTCGCCAAAACCGACGAAGGATTGAGTCTGCCACTCGCACAAACGGAATTCATTCGTCGCCAGAACTTCGTAGCGGCGTCTCGGCAGAGCGCCGCTGAACAATTTCAAAATCAACGGCG
>JBDSLX010000297.1:0-4297 GCA_039916145.1 Verrucomicrobiota bacterium
CAACGACGCTTTGCCGACAAATATAGCCCTCCTGATCGGGCAGAGTGGCACCGCACTCGCCGCCCTTGACCTCGCCGGCTTTAATCAGCAACTTGCTGTTTTCCAAGACAATGCTGGCGGCGGTGGAACGACAATAGTCACGAACAGCAGCAGCGTGTCCGACTCAACGCTCACCTTAACGGGTAACTCTGGAACTTTTAATGGTGTCATCAAAAACGGATTGACGCGTAAAACAAGTTTGACGCTCAACGGTGGCACTTTGACTTTGGGCGGTAACAACACCTACAGCGGCGACACTGTTATCAATGGCACTTTAAATCTTGCTGGCAATGGTCAGATTCCCAACAGCGCAGTCGTCAGCCTTGCAGCCGGAAGCACCTTGGATGCATCGACGCGTTCTGACGGAACACTTACCCTCGGCTCCGCTCAGAAGTTGAAAGGCGACGGCACGTTCAATATTGGAGGCTCTCTTACAAGTGCCGGCACAATCGAATTGAAGGTCAACAAGTCCGGTGCAACTTTGACCGGCGACCAAATCCAAGTGGCCAATCAAATCAATTACGGCGGCACGCTCAACGTGGTGCTCAGTGGCAACGCTCTGGCGGGTGGCGACAATATCAAGCTTTTCAACGCGGCCGCCTATGCAGGCGCGTTCAGCACCATTGTCCCCTCGACACCGGGTTCGGGATTGCTCTGGGACACCAGCACATTGACGACCGACGGAACATTGAAAGTTGTCGGTTCGGGTGCGCCTTCAGTGACCTCGACTTTCCGATCCGGAAACAACGTCATTTTCAGCGGCACTGGTGGCACCGCAAACGCGACTTATTACGTTCTGTCCTCCACAAACATCGCCACGCCGGTTGCATCCTGGATACCAGTTCAAACCAACCAATTCGATGCCAGCGGAAATTTCAGCGTCACCAACGCGATTGTGCCGAGCGTGCCGAACAATTTCTACCTCCTGCGGATTCCCTAATTCAGAGCCTGGAAACTCCGGTTCCAAGACCGTTTCGATGTAAAGTCGAAACGGTTTTTTTGTATTTATGTCAACGGAAGAAAGCGATTGCCTTTGGAACTTTGCTGGACATGTTCCAAAATTTTCCCAACTCGTTCCTGCTCTCGCCAAATTTCCGGAACCGGGCTGCCGACAATACAGATATTTTTTTCAGCGGGTTTCGGGCAATGCATGCCAAGGATTTTGCACAAGGTACGGCGCGCGGCAATTAAGAGGCGTCTTCATTTTTTCTCTTCGCATCTGCGCCTCTTTGTTGTTCATTCTTGGCGCAAAAGAAAACAACCATGCCCATCGTCGCCGGAATTGATTTTGGAACATTGAACGTTCGCGTCTCGCTCATCGACAGCGAGCGCGGTCGGCTCGGCTCGGCCACTTCCGATTATCCAATTTGCCGCAAGAAAGAAAATCCCGACCACGCCTCACAAAAGCACGAAGATCACATGAGCGCATTGGTTATCGCGATGCAAAGCGCGCTCTCCAAAGCGAACGTCGATGGTCATGATATTTGCGCGCTCGCGGTCGCCACGACTGGTTCGACGGTTGTGCCAGTGGATGAAAATCTGCAACCGCTCGACGACTATTATCTTTGGTGTGATCACCGTGGGAAGGCGGAAGCGAAAGAAATTACCGAAGCAGCCCTTCACGCCAATCTGGAAGCCATTCTTTGGAGCGGCGGCGTTTATTCTTCCGAAGCCGCGCTGGCAAAATTGTTGCACTGGCTGCGACACAATCCTGACAAGCGTGAACGGTTCGCTACCTTCATCGAGCATTGCGATTTGATCGCGGCGACATTGACCGGCGCAAAAAAAACTCCCTCATTGCCTCGCAGTATTTGCGCGGCGGGACATAAGTGGATGTGGAACGAAAGGCTGGGCGGCCATGTGTCCGAGAAATTCCTCACCAGCGTGGATCCGCTATTCGCAGGAGTTCGCGAAAAACTTCAGGGAAATTTTCTTACGTCAGACAAAATTGCTGGAACGCTGACTGGAGAGTGGGCGGAAAAACTGCGTTTGAGCGCGGACATTCCGATTCCAGTGGGCGGATTGGATGCGCATTGGGATTCTATTGGTGCGGGCATTTCCGAGGGCGACATCGTGAACGTCGTCGGCACTTCGACTTGCATCATGGCCATCGTCAAAAAAGCGGTGGCGATTCCCGGTGTCTTCGGCGTGGTGAATGGATCGATTCATCCGAAATTTGCCGGAATCGAATCCGGCCTTTCTGCTGTTGGAGATATTTTGGAAGCAATTGCAAAGCGATCAGGAAAATCGCTCACGGAACTTTCGCAAGGACTCGAACATTTTCGCGCCGGACAAACCGGACTGCTGCGACTCACCTGGGACAACGGCGACCGCAACGTTCTCTCCAATCCGGCGCTCGGCGGCGTCACCTTTGGATGGAACTTGCAGCACACCGCACAGGACGAATTATTCGCCGCCATCGAAGGCACGGCATTTCACACCCGAATTATTTTCGAGCGATTGATGGAGCATGGCGTGCCAATTGAACGTGTGATTCACGCTGGCGGAATTCCTCAGAAAAACGAAACGCTGAACCAGATTTACGCCAACGTTTTCAACAAACCGGTGCTCGTTCCCACAGGTGACATCACCGGACTTGGCTCTGCGATCTTTGCCTTTCTCATTGCGGGGATTTTCAAAAGCGTCGAAGAAGCGCAAAAAGCGTTGTGCCCGCCGTATCGAACCCTTATTCCACAGCTAGAAGCCGTCGCGACCTACGAAAAATTATTCCCACTCTATCGCAAACTTTATTTCTCAATGGGAAATCCAAACTCGGAATCCGTGGCTATTGGAGATGTGCTACCAGCGTTGCGACGTCTCGCGCCATAAATTCATCACGGGAAAAATCACAGCACGAGCAGCACCTAGTTAAGGAAATAGAACCGCTCGATAAAATCGTTGGGGCAGATTGGAAACTGTCGCGTCCAAAATTTCCACCGGACTGGTTCCCATCGTATTGGTGCTGATGGAAGTCCATTGCCACAAATTGGTCGATGATTGGACGACAATGGTTTGTCCGGCAAATCCACTGACGGTGAAACGGAACTGCGCATTCTCCAATCGCGGCGCGCTGAGGATGGGCGCCCGGCGGCTGGGCAGGAGAATTAATTTTTGCGGCGCGTAAAGGTAGCGGGTGCGGACTCCATCGTGAATGCGGGCGAACAAATTGTAAGTTCCCGGCACGGTGTTGGTCGGATTCAGCGGGACATTTAGGCTGCTGACAGAGACGTTGGCAGTTCCCGTCGCCCAAATGTTGGTTTGCAGAATTTCCACGTTGTTTGCCGTATAAGGATTCGCGTCGGCATCGAGAAAAAATCTCACTTCAGCCGTCAACGAAGTGGTAGCTCCAAACTGAGTGTAAAAACTCAGCGCGACGGCTTCATCCACCGAGAATCGATTGGTTCCGCTAATATTCAACTTCAACACATTTGGCCATGCGCCGTTGTTTGCGGGTAAGCTATCTCGATTCATCGCAACACCCGCGCCCAAGTCCCAGATTTTATTGTAGCCATCGCGAATCCGGCCGTTACCAACCCCGGCGGGTTCGAGATTGCTCAAACGATCTCCGCCGCCGGCCAAGCTGTAATAAAATCCTGTCGTCGCACCGGCGGTCTCGTTGGTTGTCCACCATGTTTGTCGCTGGGTGGCATTGATCGTTGAGCCATCCACCGTCAGCGGAACCATCGTGTCAATGGTGCCGTGATACCAAAGATGCACATCGCTGTGCGACGAACCATTTCCACCGTTCAAGTCGGTCAATTGCCGGTTGTAAGCGCCGGAAATGGTCTGGCCGTTCGGCACAAAGAAATTGTCGCCCAGGTTTTGCCAGTAATTATCGGCGAACAAAATGTTGGCGTAGTTTTTCATCGCGGGATCGCCGAACGAACCAACCGGGTGCGGATCGAGGGTGGTGACTTGATCCACCCAAAGTCCCTGCGCGCCGAGGAACCGCGCCATCTCCGCCACGACCGACGAACCGCGACTGTGCCCGGCGAGGTGGAGTGGCAATTCAGCCAGCGCCCTGCCGCCCAACGCGGGAATGAGATTGGTCGAAAGCAGAGCCGCTGCCGCCGTGTTGGCAATGGTGGTGGTGGAAGGCCCGCCGAGGCTGGAGAGGCTGGACCAGTCGAGCTTGATAAAAATTTCGCCGGAGTCAGCGGCCAGCGGGGAATTGCCGCCGATTAAAAAGGCAGAGGCGACGTATTGGCCTTGGGCATTGCGGGTGATATCAACCTGGTAACAGGTGGAGTTTGTGCCT
>JBDSLX010000298.1:0-7601 GCA_039916145.1 Verrucomicrobiota bacterium
ATTGGCTATACGACGCTCGTCATTCCTCGGAATCAAATCGTGAAAGTTTTGGAAGGCGACGCGACTCAGGTTGTGGCCAAGTCAGTATCTGTTCCTGAAAGTACCGCTAAAATTCAACCCGTGGAAACGAAAGCCGGATTTTTTAGAACCGAATCCAAGCCACCGCCGGAACGCAGCGTTCGCGAATTGGTCAATCAACTCGGCGAAGCAGTGGTTCAGGTCCGGACTCCCGGCGGACTCGGTTCAGGTTTTATCATCAACGAAGAAGGTTTTTTGATTACGAACTTTCACGTGATCGAAGGCGAGACCCAAATTTCAGTCGAAGTTTATCATCAGAAAAATGGCGATCTCGAACGGCACAGTTACAAACAGGTCAAAATTATCGCGATCAATAAATTCCAGGATCTCGCACTGCTGAGAATCGAAGACAAAGAAGCTCCGAAATTTTCGCGCGTTTCACTGGGCGACTCCGAAGCCCTTTCGGTCGGCGAAAGAGTTTTCGCCGTGGGCAGTCCGCTTGGTCTCGAACGCACGGTCACGGAAGGAATCATGAGCACCAAGACGCGCGAGATGCAGGGTGATCTTTATTTGCAAACCACGGCGCAAATCAATCCCGGCAACAGTGGCGGCCCGTTGTTCAATCTGCGCGGTGAAGTCATCGGCGTCACCAATATGAAAATTACTTTCGGCGAAGGTCTGGGTTTTGCGATCCCGGTTGAATCGGTGAAATATTTTCTAAACCACCGCGATGCCTACGCCTACGATAACGACAATCCAAGTCATCCGTTCCGTTATCTCGAACCTCCGAGCCGAACCGCGCACGTCGAACAAAAATAATTTGCGTGTGGGTTGCGGCGACTGGCAGTTTAAACCTCCAAACATGAAATATCGATCCCTTCTCGCGGTGGCGCTGGTCGCGTTTGCCGTTGCCACAGAGGCTCAAGTCGCTCCGCCGGAAAAACTTTTGCCCAATGACACGCTGGTGCTGGTGAGTGTTCCGGACGCGACGAAGTTTCGCGCGGCCCTGAAAAATTCTCCGCAAGGCCAGCTTTGGAACGATCCGTTGCTGAAAGCTTTCAAAGATAAATTCGTCAGCAAATTCAAAACGGATTTGGCCGCTCCATTGGAAAAAGAACTGGGCGTGAAATTTTCGGATTACGAAGGGCTGGCGCAGGGACAGTTCACGTTTGCCATGACGCAAAATGGCTGGCAGGGAAAAACCAACCAGTCGCTGGGATGGATTTTTCTCATCGACACCAAAGAAAAAAGCGGTGTGCTGAAAACAAATCTGGCAAACTTGAAAAAGAAGTGGGTCGATTCCGGGAAACAAATCAAGATGGAAAAACTGCGCGACATTGAATTTACCACCTTGATTTCATCCACCGATAACTTCACTCCAATTTTGGAGAAGGTTTTTCCGCGCTCCAAAAAAGGCGATCCAGATGAACCCAAAGCGCCGGGGCGAAAGTTGGAAATTCTGGTGGGCCAGTCCGGTTCGTTATTGCTGGTCGGCAATTCCGCAAAAGTAATGGAAAAAGTTTTGGTCCATCAGGCCGGAGCTTTGGCGCCGTCGTTGAGTGAAGAGGTTTCTTACGAAGCGAATCACAACGCCATGTTTCGCGACGCTCCTTTTTATGCGTGGTTCAATGTGAAACCTTTTTTCGAGATTTGGGCGCGCGAAGCAGCGGGCGGCGAACCTTCCGCTAATCCACTCATGCCTAAATCGGATAAAATTATTTCCTCAACGGGACTCGGGGGCTTGAAAACGGTCGCGTTCAGTTATCGCACCGCCCTCGAAGGCGCAGCAATGCAACTTTCGCTGGGTATTCCTGAAGCAAATCGCCAGGGACTTTTTAAAATTCTGGCGGCAGATAAAATGGAATCCAGCCCACCCGCTTTTGTGCCCATCGACGTCACGAAATTCACTCGCTGGCGTTTGAATTTGCCGAAAGCGTGGACGGGTTTGGAAAATTTGCTCTCGGATATTTCGCCCGCGTTCGGCGGTGTCTTTAAACTTATTTTTGAGTCTGCCGGAAAAGATAAAGACCCGAATTTTGATTTGAAAAAGGAACTGCTTGGAAATCTGGGCGATGACTTGATTAACTATCAAAGGAAACCAGCCAATTCCGGCGTCGCTGATTTGAATTCGCCGCCATCGCTTTATCTGCTCGGCTCGCCCGCGCCGGAAAAGCTCGCCAGCGCCTTGAAGATTGGAATATCGCTCCTGTCTCCAGCCCCGCTGAAAGAACGCGATTTTCTTGGACGAAAAATTTACCAACTTCCACCCTCTCCGGTGCAGGCCAATCCTAAAGGAGTCGGACGGGCTTTGAGTTTTTCTGCGAGCAGCGGTTATCTGGCGCTGTCAACCGACGTGCCAATGCTGGAAGAATATTTGCGCAGTAGCGAAACGAAACCAAAAGCGCTCTCGGAATTGGTTGGACTCAAGGAAGCGGCTGAAAAAGTGGACGGAATGGGCATGGGCTTGTTTGGTTTCAATAATCAGACGGAGGGAATGCGCGCGACTTTGACGGCGTTGAGAAAAGAATCCGCCACGTTATCGGATTTATTGAAAAATCCGGCGCTGGGTGCAAAGACCCCTGATGAAGAAAAGAAAATCAACGATTGGGCGGATTTCTCGTTGCTTCCACCGTATGAAAATATTTCCAAATATTTTCATTATTCAGTTTACAGCGGCAGCTTCAACGCGAGCGGATTTACGATGAAGTTTTTTTACCCGACTCCGCCGCTGTTGAAGAAATAGCAGCGTCTAAATCGTGTGCATCTTACAAAGCACTCGGGAGCGCGGCCTTGAGGCCGCTTCATCGTGGATTTAGAAATCGCGTCATTAATTTCACGGACCTTTACCCGAAGCGGCATAAATGCCGCGCTCCCCCTCACTCTTGCGGATAAACCAAAATCCGGTCATGCACGAGGACGACCAGATCGTTTTTTCCATCGCCTGTCACATCCACAATCACCGCTTCGCGCGGCTCGGAAAGATCGTTGCGCCGCGAGCGAAATGTCCGCTCCTCAAAAACCGGCCAGCGATTCGCAGGGACAAGTTGATGGGGCGGCTCGAACATCACGAGGTCCACATAATTCCTCGCGCCTTCGAGGAACACGAGGTCTTTGCGCTTGTCGTTGTTCAAGTCTCCGGAAATCACGTCGTTCAACCGGCCGTCTTTAATCGGAGTTTCGTAACCATCGAGTTCAGAAAATTCCCATGTCTCACCGCTGAGTTTCATCCAGGCAACCGAGTTGAGTCCGAGAAACGCGATGCTGTTCGCGTTCGTCGATTTTAAACCAATGCTGCGCAGTTCCGTAAAATCAGTCACGGGCAGGGAAACATTTCGCACGACTTGCCAAACACCGGCAGCGTCGCGCTCGCAAAGCGTCAGAGCCTTGCGCTCGGCATCGAGCAGAAATAACGAAGGAATTTTGTTCGTTCCGTTCGGAAGCGGTGTTGCGCCGACAATTCGTGAATTGCTCGATGCACCGTTGATTTGTTCTTTGACGATGAACGCCCAGGCTGGTCGCGTAATCGTCCCCTTGATCTGCGTGTCTGATTTCAACACGACTGCGCGCAGGAAATTTTTTTGGGCGAGAAGCAATTCCGGTTTTCCGTCGCCATCCACATCAGCGGAACTCAACCACGGCTGTTCGACCGGGCCGCCCGGCGGAACAATGTCTTGTTCATCAAAATTTTTGCCGGGCACTTGCAACAAAACTTTGATTTTTTCGTACGGAATCAAAACGACTAAATCAGCAAGACCGTCCTGGTTGATGTCGTGAATTGCAATCGCACTTGGATTCGACTTGAAACTTTCGTTGAGCTTTTGCGTTTTAGGTTTTTCGTCAGCGGTGCGCGTGACAAGAACTCTTCGATTTTCCTGATCGAGAATCACGGCCAAAATCGGTTTGCCTGGCCCATCGATCTTGCCCACCGTCATCGCCAGCGGCTTGCCTTCAATGGGAAGAATCGTTGGAAATGGAATCCGCCCATTTTTGTCGAGTCGAGTGACGCCAACCTGCCGCTCTTCGGCGCTAAGCAGGAAAATTTCTGGAACACCATCACCGTCCCAATCGGCCACCGCCAAATCACTGACGCCGGTGAGCGTTGGAAATTTTTTGGCAGACCCGAGGGTTCCGTCGGATTTTTGAAAATAAACGGTGAGTTGGCCGCTGTCCGGTTCACTCACGATCAAATCCGGCAAGTGATCGTGATTGATGTCAGCCCACAAAATTCCGCGACGCGCGCGGCTCGTTTTGCTGAGCGGAAATACCTGGAACTGGCCCTGACGCAAACTTCCATTCAACGGCTCGGCGGGTTTCAACACGAAATTCGACACCTGAGCGCGTCCAGAATTTTGCGCGATGGTGATAATTTCTGTTTTACGATCCGCGTCCAAATCGTCCGCCCAATAGGAGCGAATGGCGGGCAAAGCGAAATGGATTTCCGGGCCGAGTTGTCCCTCTTGATCTTGCAAACGAAAGCGGAACGGATTCGGGCTGTCCCAATTGACAAGCAACAAATCTTCGCGCCCGTTGCCATCGATATCCAAAACCTGAATTGATTTCACCACGTCGGTGAAGGGAATTTTCTCTGGTTCGCCGAGCGACTTGTCGGCGTTTTGCGGAAGAAGATAAATGTGGGTATCGCCCAGCAGCACCAGGTCCAGTTTTCCATCTCCATTTAAATCTCCTGCGACAAGCGCGTTCGGGCTGAGTTGCCCGTCCTCAATCTGCCAGCGTTTCGGCGCGCTCCAGCCATTCGTGCCCTCGTTGTATTGGACCACCAGTTCTTTCGGGTCGCCGTAATAAGCAAGGTCAGGACGTTTGTCGCCGTTCAAATCCGCGACCACGAGAGAGGCAATTCGTTTTTCCGACGCAATGGAATCAATGCGAAACCGCGCTCCGGGCGGCAGCTCATTCAGTTCACGTTTGAAGCCGGTGGATTTCAACGCCACACGATTCGTCTGGCCGGTTTGGTTGTAGAGGATATTTATTTTCGAGCGCGAATTGTTCACCAGAATCAAATCAGGCCGACCATCGCCATCCAAATCTTCCGCGCGAAGCTGCCCAATTTGGTTGTCGATGGGGAAAATTTCCGGCCCGCTAAATCCAAACCGGCTGATGTTTGTTTCGCCACGAGCCGAGAAAATCGCTGCGCAAAACAATGCCGCGAAAAAAACTTGTTTGGTCAGAAAATTGGGCCGTCGCATCGAGTTCGTCACGAGCGCAAATTGCCATTCCTCCAAGGCATTCGCCAGTTTATACTGAAATTGCCATTGAATCGGAGCGCGGACGTTCTCGTCCGCGCGAACTAATACTTGGGCACGGGTTGAAATTTGGACGAACGGGAAACGCGCGGACGAGAACGTCCGCGCTCCGATTATTCGCCGATGAAATGCGCGGTGACGCGGCGCGTGTGCGGTTCAAGACGATGTTCCCAAAGAAAAATTCCCTGCCACGTGCCGAGCGCTAATTTTCCATTTTGGATTGGAATGCTGAGGTTCACCGCAGTCAAAGCAGTACGCACGTGGGCGGGCATGTCATCTTCACCTTCGCAAGTATGACGGAAAATCGGATCGCCATCCGGGACAATTCGAGCAAAGAATCTTTCGAGATCGCGGCGCACTTCCGGGTCGGCGTTCTCCTGAATCAAGAGCGAGGCCGACGTGTGTTGAAGATGAATGGTGGCGAGACCCGTTTGGCAATTGGCACGTCGGACAAATGTTTGGATTTTGTCCGTGAATTCGTAAAACCCGCGTCCGCCAGTCTTGATTACAATTTCATCGACAAGTTGCTGGAGCATATTCTTGGTCGGATAGCAGGTGTTTCGCGGGGACGAAGGCACCGGTTACTGGCAGCGCGTACCGAGGACGCTTCCCTGCCCTGCATTATTTATCGGCGAGCATTTTTTCCAGCTCAGGATTCTTGGAATGGCCGAGTGTCAGCGCGCGTTGATAATGCCAGCGCGCCAGTTCAAAAAAGGGCGGACGCTGCGCCGCGTAAATGACGGCAAGATTGTGATGAGCGCCGGCATAATCTGGCTGGAGTTGAATGGCTTTCCGCAAGGCCGCTTCCGCCGGAACGCGCTGACCTTTTTGGCTCAACGTGATTCCAAGATAATTTTGCGTCTCTGGATTTTTCGGATCAATTTTGGCCGAGCGGCTTAGAACATTAAGCGCGTCGTCGAACTTTCCTGCACGAAATTTTATCATGCCCAACAGCGTCAAACTGAACGCATCGTCGGGATCAATTTCGAGCGCGGCGTTGATATTTTTTTCGGCGTCGGGAACGCGATTCATCTCCAATTGCGTCGCCGCGAGATTGCCGAGGATGTGGACGTTCTTATCATCCTGCCGAAGCACTTCGAGATATTTTTGTTCGGCTTCATCAAATCGTTGCGCAGCGAAAGCGCGTTCCGCCTGCGCGACAATGGCACCCGCTCCCGCCGGCAATTCTTTGGATTTTTTTGCGGGTTTGGATTCAGCAGGAGCAAGTTGCGGCGCCGTGGGTTTGAACAGCGCCAATTCTTCGGCGGTATAAGGTACCGGGCGAGCTTCCAATGCTTCGAGGCGCGCGCGCAGTTGCTCGATTTCTTTTTCGTTGCCGCTGCCGGAGGTCGCCTCTTGGGCGGGCGGCGTTTGTTCCAATGCGACTTTCAATAGATCGCGCTCCTTTTGCACGGCGACGAGTTGTTCCTGAACTTTCGCCAGATCATTTGCACCCGTCACTATCGGCGGAGTGGAAGAAGCTTCCTTCAACTTCGCATTTTCCTCCTGGAGTTGGCGAAGATCTTCTTTGAGAGCAGCATTGGGAACCGCCTCCTGGGTGGATTTTGGAGTGGTCCCGGTAGCATTGGTGGAAGGAGCGGCATTGGTTGGAACAAGCGTTTGACCTGTGCTTTTCAATTTTTTGGCGACATAATCCAAGCGAAATTTGATGACGTTCTCATTCCACTTGGGATAAACGGACTGTAGTCTTTTCAACGCCGCCTGTGCTTCGCGATAACGTGCCGTCGCCGCGACCAGGTTATTCTGACCCAGCGTGTCCGCCTGCTCGATGAGATTATAAATCTCGATATACTCCTGATCGGGGCCTTCGGCGCGGGCAAACGAAATCGTGAAAAACAAAACCAGCAACATCCATTTCATAAGGGCGCAAGTGTAACGACGCAAAACGCGGTTTGGCAATGATTACATCAAATGCGCCTAAGTGCCGTCACGGCGTCGAGGGGTCAGAGGTTCGCTTAGCCCGATAGACAGGCGGCTGACGCATCTTATTTACGTTTCTCATTAACACCGTGGCTTTAGCCCGGTGAAATATGTAAGGAAAATAATTCAGCCGTTTCAACGGCTTTCTGCGCGAGATTCAAGCCGTTGAAACGGCTGATTCTCTCGTCGCACACCGGACACCGGGCTAAAGCCACGGTGTTAACGAGAGTATGACAACGGAATTTAGATGCGTCAGCCCTGGATAGACAGGCGGGACGTTTGACACCGGGCGGGACTTTTGTTAATTTTCGCGCAAAATATTACCGATATGGGGTCGTTTCTCAATCAACACGTTCTCGTTTTGAATCGGCTTTGGCAGGC
>JBDSLX010000299.1:0-8905 GCA_039916145.1 Verrucomicrobiota bacterium
AATGTCGATGAAGTCTGGGCGAACTGGGAAAAAATAAAGCGCGCCGAAAAACATGGAACCAAACACGAACGAGTCTCCGCCCTCGATGGAATTCCCAAACACCTCCCGGCCCTGCTCCGCGCGGAAAAATTGGTGAAGAAAGCGCGCAAAGCAAAAGTCCTGGCGGACGGCCACAGTTCAAAAAGAAAATTCACAAAAACTGGATTAGCCAAAACGCTTTTTGACCTTGCACAATTCGCGCAGCAAAAGGGTTGGAATGCGGAAGAATTGTTGCGCGGTGAAATCAAGAAGCGCGAACAGGTCTGGCGAAAAAATGAAACCGCCAGCAGATTGTCAGCGCATGAACTTCGTTGAACCCGCTTTCAAAGGTTGGTCTAAACCGGGACCGATTCCGCCCGGTGCGTTGGGAAATGGACCCGAAGTCGAAACTGGTGAAACGCTCGATGCCATTTCTGGATACTTCCGAATCTTCCAACTCGCCAACGGTCATCGCTTTTCCACCGACGACGTTTTGACGGCGTGGTATGGAACGAGTTGGTGTCCGACTGCTCGCAACGTTCTCGATCTCGGCAGTGGAATCGGAACCGTCGGGATGATTGCGGCGTGGCGATTGTCCGGCGCAAAATTTATCACGGTCGAAGCGCAGGAAGAAAGTGTTCGGCTCGCGAAAAAATCCGCGCGCTGGAACGGATTGGAAGATCGTTACGAAATTCGCCACGGAGATTTTCGCGACGAAAAAATTTTACGTGCCCACGAACGCTTTGATCTTGTTCTCGCCAGTCCGCCCTATTTTCCCGTCGGCAGCGGCGTCGAAGGAGATCATCCGCAAAAAATCGCGTGTCGTTTTGAAATGCGCGGAGACATCGCCGATTATTGCGCGACCGCCGCAAAACATTTGGAGCGCGGCGGATTTTTCGCCTGCGTTTTTCCAGTTGCGCCCGATGAACAACATCAGCGCGTCAAAGATTCCGCAGCCAAAGCTGGCTTGGTCATCGTGCGCTGGCGACCAGTGGTTTTGCGAGAACCAGAACGTCCGCTTCTCGGATTATTTGGCATGATGCGCTTGCAAGATTTGCCCGAATCCATTCGAAATAAAACTTGGACTGAACCGCCGCTCACCATTCGCACCCGCGATGGCGCAATTCATTCCGAATATTCCGCAGTGAAATTGTCTTTCGGATTTCCTCCGTAAAAATTCAGCTTAGATTCTTCAATCTCATCGAACGGCTGATTTCTTTTTTTCCGTCGGACGATATTCTAATATGTCTCCCGGCTGACATTCCAGATGTTCGCAAATGGCTTCGAGCGTGGAGAAACGAATCGCCTTCGCTTTGCCGGTTTTGAGGATGGAAAGATTTTGCGGAGTGATTTCCACGCCGTCGGACAAATCGTTGAGCCGCATTTTCCGCTGCGCGAGAACCACGTCGAGATTGACGATGATGGGCATAACTAAACAGTGAGTTCCTGTTCTTCCTGAATTTTCCGACCTTCGTCCATGATCCACGCGATAAAAAAAATGAAAAAGCCTTCAAATAAATTTCCCAAACCCGCTCCCAGAGTTCGTACTCCATAATTTTGAATGGCAATGCTGAAAATCAGTTCTATCACTCCGCTGGCAATGGCAAGACATCCAAGAATTTTAATGCAATGAACAGTTTCTTTGGCGAACAAAATTCCTTTTTCAAAAAATCCGAGCAGCTTGAGAATTGTCCGAAATGAAAGGCCAAATATTACAAGGTTTATGATGCTCAAGAAGGAGTTAAACGGGGGCTGCGCCATGGTCTTTCCGGCAGGAGTCATCGCGTGCAAAGAGTTCATCAAATATTCTCGTGGAGCAGTGATTCCATAAGTAGGAAGAAGCACGATTATCAACATCAGCATCATAACCAACACCGGAAATCCATATTGCAAAGCAAGCCGGATGCCTTTGCTGGCTTTTTGAATCCGGTTCATTCGAGAACTGGCTTTGTGGGAAATCTGTTTCAACTGATTATCGGGCGGCTTTGCATCGTTGTTTTTTGTTTTTCTCCAAATCCGAAAAGCCGCAAGACAAAGGCACAGCATTACAATCGCAGTAATTTCGTTCGTATTCATAAATTTAAACGGTGAGTTCTTGTTCCTCTTGAATTTTCCGGCCTTCGTCCATAATCCACGCGACCAACACAATTACGATCCCGGCTAAAACCAGTCCAAAGTCGAAGCCGGTGCCAAAATCAAATGAGAAAAATCCCGTCCGATAATGAGTGACCGTGGTTGTTATTACTGCGGGAGGTGTCGAAGTTAATTTTGGAATAAGCCCTTGCCGCCCCATATTCCCAAGCGTTGAATGCGACATGATTGCAGTCGTCGATAACAACAAACCACCCATGACGCATAACAATCCTAGTTTTTTGATGCAGCGAATCGTGTCGGCACCAAAAATCAATCCGCGTTCATAAAATCGAAATAACCGAGCCAGCTTCCAATACCAGACACACAAAACAATTTGGTAAGCCGTCGAGATAATTCCCAAACTGAGCAGAAACCAATCCCACGACTCGGAACTTTTCTGCGCGATTCGTGAAGGCAAAAAACTAGCCGCCCCAGAAAATATAACGCGAATAAAAAACCAACCGTAAAATAGTAAAATGGCGATAACTACAAATCGTGCGACACGGCTGACAGTTTTAATTCGCTTCATCCTGAAATCACCAGCAGTCGAAGAAGTTGTTGCATTCATTGATGGGAAATTTGCAGATCATTAGATGTATGTCAATTGTTTTTTAACGTTTATCGTTCATTATCATACGCTATTCAGTTTATCTAAATTTCTCGATTACTTCTAAAAAACGGCGAACTCGGTTACTTCGCAGCACCTTGCTTTGCTCCGCGCTGCGTCTTATGCTGGCAACACTTTGAAACAACCGTTCATCAACGTTGAGGAAAAAGTTGACCGCTTCGTCGGGCGGCGCACCCGAACGCCGGATGCACTTTCGACTGCGACCAGCAACAAGGCCAACTCCATTGCCTGGCACAAGGCTTTCGGTGGAGTGCGTGTGCCGCGCGGCGTTTATCGTTTCAAAACTCATGAAGAAGCGGACAAATGGTTATGGCAGATGATCACCCGGCCCAAAACCTAGAGTCGCGCGAGCCAACGGTGGAAGATTTACGGGATTTGTGCCGTGAACTAAACCAGCGCGGCGCAAAATACATTGTCATCGGTGGATTCGCCATGCGCGCCGCCAACTATAATCGCACGACGATGGATGTCGATTTGATGGTCGCTGCCGATGCGGAAAATGAGGCCAAGGTTTTTGCCGCTCTCGCCACTCTCCCGGATAATGCCGTCCGCGAACTTCAGCCCGGTGAACTCCAAAAGCATAATGTCATCCGCATTGGCGACGAAATCCTGGTGGATTTATTACGGTCAGCGGGAGGCATTGATTACGCCGAAGCGGCCAAAGATGTTGTCGTGAGAGTGGTGGACGGCGTGCCTATTCCTTTTGCTTCGCCGCGATTGCTTTGGCGGATGAAGGTTGTCACGCATCGAGAAAAAGACACGGATGATTTACTTTTCCTTCGTCAGTGGTTTGCCGAACGCGGAGAAGAACCACCGCAGATTTGATTCTTCCGATTCATCATTTAATCTTTCAAATATTTATGACTGACCCGCGTTACACAAAATTGGCGAAACTTTTGATCGAATATTCCACCGCGCTCAAGAAGGGCGAAACCGTATTGCTCGACATGATCGATGTGCCGGACGAGTTCTCCATTGAACTCATGCGCGCGGCGCGGAAAGTCGGAGCGACGCCGATTGTGGAAGTCCGCCACACGCGTGTCTCTCGCGAAATTGTTCGCGACACAAATGAGAAACACGCAGCCATCGCTCGTGAAATCGAAATGTTTCGCATGAAAAAGATGCAGGCCTACATCGCGATTCGCGGCAGCGCGAACATGAGCGAAAACTCCGACATCAACAGCGATCTCATGGCGATGTATTCCAAAACGATGCGGCCGGTATTGAATTATCGCGTCAACAAAACGCGCTGGTGCGTGTTGCGCTGGCCGAGTCCGAGCATGGCGCAATCGGCGGGCATGAGCACCGAGGCTTTTGAAAATTTGTATTTCGACGTTTGCACTATGGATTACAAAAAAATGGCGAAGGCGATGGTTCCGTTGCAAAAGCGGATGAAGAAAGCAAACCACGTTCGCCTCGTTTCGCCCGGAACCGATTTAACCTTCAGCAAAAAAGGGATCAACGCGATTTTGTGTGAGGGCATTCGCAACATTCCTGACGGTGAAGTTTTTTCCTGCCCGATAAAAAATTCTGTGAACGGTGTGATTCAGTTCAATACGCCAACGATTTATTCAGGAACAAAATTTGAAAATGTTCGACTTGAATTCAAAGATGGCAGAATCGTCAACGCGACTTCCAACAATACCAAACGACTCAACGAAATTTTGGACACCGATCCTGGCGCGCGTTACATCGGCGAATTTTCGCTTGGTTTCAATCCCTACATCCTGAGTCCGATGTGCGACATTTTGTTTGATGAAAAAATTGCCGGCTCGCTGCACTTCACGCCGGGCCAAGCCTACGAAGTTGCCGACAACGGAAATCGTTCCGCTGTGCATTGGGACATGGTTTTGATTCAGCGCAAAGAATGGGGCGGCGGCGAAGTGTGGTTCGATGGCGAATTGATTCGCAAAGATGGAATCTTTCTGCCGAAAGATTCGAAGCCGCTCAATCCGGAAAACCTGAAATAGTAATCCCGTAGCGACGTCTCGGCAGACCGCCGCCAACCTGACTGATTTCTTCAACGGCGCTCTGCCGAGACGCCGCTACAAATTTATCCCTTCAAAATATTCAAAAACTGCTTCATCGCTGGCGAGAGAACCTTGTTCTTTTTGTAAATCGCAGCGAGCGGCCGAAACAAATCCAGTCCTTCTATTTTCAATTCAGACAGTGTTTGTTTGGAAACTTCGTGAGTAATTGTTCCCTGCGGCACGATGGAAATCCCGGCCTCGATTTCCACAGCGCGTTTGACAGTTTCGATGTTGTCGAACTCCATCACCGTTTGCACTTCGACATTATTTTCTTTCAGAATTTTGTCGATGGCCTTGCGCGTCGGAATGTCCGGCTCGAATCCAATAAATTTTTGTCCGTGAAGTTGTGAGAGTTTCACGGTTTTATTTCTCGCAAGCGGATGGCTCGGATGACAAATCATGACCAGCGCATCTTTGCGTAACGGAATTAATTCCAGCTTCGCATCTTTGACGGGATAAGCGACGAGGCCCAAATCAACCACGTTGCCCAGGACATCGTCGTAAACCTGGTTCGCGCGGCGATATTCAACGTGAACATTGACCGTCGGAAAAGTTTTCAGAAATTTTTTCAGATACGGCGGCAGGTCGTGCAAGCCAATGCTGTAAATCGTCGCAACGCGAATCGTGCCGGAAATAATGTCCTTAATTTCCTGCAACCGATTGTGGAGCGAATCGTAAGTCTGAATGATTTGTTTGCTGTATTCGTAAAGCACCTGCCCTTCGCGCGTGAGCCGAAATTTTTTCTTACTTCGCTCAATGAGCAAAGATTTGAATACTCGCTCGAGAGAACTGATTTGCTGGCTGACCGCTGACTGAGTGATCTCATTGATATGCGCGGCTTTGGTAAAACTTTCCGTTTCGGTTAGATCGCAAAAAACTTTCAGGCTTTCAATTTGCATAAGAACTAATTCAAACCGGAAATGAAAAAGCGCGTCAACTTATGAATCGGAATGGAGCATTTGTTTCACCTTGCGCAAAAGTTCCTGGCTGGTGAATGGCTTCTGTAGATACGCGTCATTTTCGTCCGCGCTGTTGGCGCGAATGTATCCGCTCGAACAAATGACACGTGTGTCCGGCGAAACGCGTCGCACCTGTTCCATCAATTCTCGCCCGCTCATGTTCGGCATCACCAAATCGGTAATCATCAGGTCGATTGGCTTTTGCGCTTTGGCAAAAATTTCGAGCGCCTTCTTTCCGCTGTTCGCGGTCAGAACTTCATAACCATATGACGAAAGAATCATTTGTCCCATTGTTAAAAGCAAATCTTCGTCATCAACAAATAGAATGGTTTGGTTCCCGGTTAAATCTGCGATCTCAACGGAAACGTCTTTAATGAGTTTTTTGTTGGCGGGCAAATAGACGCGCACGGAAGTTCCGCTTCCAACCTGACTGGAAACGGCCACACCACCGCCGTGATTGGTGATAATTCCGTAAACCCACGCAAGACCGAGTCCGCGATGTTTACTGGTGGCTTTGGTCGTGAAAAACGGTTCGAAAATCCGCGGTAAAACTTCAGGTTCAATCCCGCTGCCAGTGTCCGAGATTTCGATGCAAACATAAGTTCCCGCCGCAAGTTTCGCGTTCCGATCCTGTGTCGCTTCGGACAATTCGAGATTGCGAGTTTGCAAAGTGATTCGTCCATCTGGACCTAGCGCCTCGACTGCATTCTCCAAAATTTTCACGAACGCCTGTTGCATTTTTGCTTCATCGAAAACTGCCGAGAAAAGTTTTCGATCAAATTGAAGCGACCACGCAACCTTGGCTCGTTCGGGCGTGCGAAAAATTTCCACTGCCCGTTGCAAAAGCGCGTTCAAATTGCCCGCAATTTGCATGCGTGTCTCCTTTTCCTGCCGACTAAATGCGGCAAGATCATTCGCAATTTCCGCAGCCTTTGCCGCGGATTTTTCTACTTCAAGAAGCGAATTACGCCACGGATGATTCACTTCCATTTTACTGAGCACGAGCGAGGTGTGGCCAAGAATACTCGTGAGCGCATTGTTGAAATCAAGCGACACCGACCGGGCTAATTGTAACGCACAATCGAGCTTTTGTTTGTGGACAATGCTGGATTCCAGCGGCGACGAGGCATCTTTAAAAAGTTGGAAGATGAAATATTTCTGCTCATCTTTGCTGACTAAAGAAAGATAAGTGGTGAATGTTGCGGTTGCCCCACCTTTGACCTGAAATTTGAGCGGCGTCGGCGTGCTGGGAGAATGTTCGATTCGGCCAAGAAATTGTTCCGCTGTCGCACCATTTTCGGGAGACCAGATCGCGGGCAAAAGAGATTGTTCACCTTCAACTACTGATCCAAAAACTGCAATCGCTGCGTGATTTGCACGACGAATGGTGCCTGCGGCCTCAATAAGCAGCGCCGGCCAGCCCGCATTTTCAAGAACTAAAAATAAATCAGACTTCATCATTATCAGACAGTTTAGAATATCTTGTAATGCTCCAACATCAACAAAACTTAAGCAGAAGCCTGCGGAAAATTCAAAAACGCGCCGGGCAACAACTCCCTGACAGTAAATTCTTTGATTGTTTTTGGCTTTGCGCTATCGGCCACCAAAACGGTGGCGCTGGGCGCATATTCCACGAGCAATTGCCGACACGCGCCGCAAGGCATTCCTCCGCCGTCAACGCGAGCCACAATGGCAATGGCTGTGAAATTTTTTTCACCGCTGGTCAACGCGGTGAATAAGGCGATCCTCTCCGCGCAGCAAGTTAATCCATAGCTCGCGCTCTCCACATTTGCGCCGGAAATAATTTTCCCTTGGTGGGTCAGCAGTGCGGCTCCAACCCTGAATCGCGAATAAGGCGCGCAAGCTTTTTTCCGTGCTTTGAGTGCAGCGGAGATCAACTGAGCTTTTCTAATTTTTCGCATACAGTTCGCAAAACGTTTTCAGAAATTGGGCGACCGCAACTTTTTTTTGTTCAGCAATCGCCAGAACTTCATGGTGCGATAATTTTCCAGAGCTTTTACCCGCAGCCAGATTTGTGATGCAGGAAATGGCCGCGACGGACAACCCGCATTGCCGCGCGACAATTGCTTCTGGAACCGTGCTCATGCCGACAGCATCCGCGCCAAGCCGGGAGAAGGCGCGAATTTCCGCTGGCGTTTCGTAGCTCGGCCCTGGCGTCGCGAGATAAACTCCTGAATGCAAACGAAGCTTCGTTTGCTTGGCCGCTTTTTTTAAAAGCTCATTCAACCTCGAATCGTAAACGCGCGTCATATCCACAAATCGGGGCAGTCCCGGCATCGCTGGCCCGCGTAAAGGATTTGTCCCCATGAAATTAATATGGTCGTCCAGCGCCATGAAGTCGCCGGGCTTGAATTTGCTGTTAATTCCTCCAGCGGCATTGGTCAGCAGCAAAGAACGAATTCCGAATTCTGCCAAAACACGAATCGGGAATGTCACGCGATCCATTTCGTGCCCTTCATAAAAGTGCGTGCGCCCTTTCAAAACGAGGACCGGCGTCTTTCCAAACATTCCCAAGACCAGCTTGCCGGCGTGTCCGCTCACTCCGACCGACATAAACCCGGGCAATTGGCCGTAAGGAATCTCGATTTTCACGTCGAGTTGCGCCAAGGCATGTTGAAAGCCGCTACCCAACACCATCGCCAGAGTTGGACGCAGCGAAGTTTGTTTTCGTAAAAGAACCGCCGTTGTTTTTGCATCGAAAATCACGTGGCATCATAGGTTGGCAGCTTGATTTATCTCAAACCTAATTTACTCTCGCTCGACGAAAGTTAAATATGCAATTGAACAATGACGAAATCCGCCGCTACTCCCGCCATTTAATTTTGCCCGAAGTCGGTTTGGCCGGTCAGAAAAAAATTTGTTCAACGAGCGTTCTTTGCATCGGCGCAGGCGGACTCGGTTCACCCATTGCGATGTATCTCGCGGCGGCCGGAATCGGGAAACTCGGTCTGCTGGATTTCGACACCGTCGATTTTTCGAATCTGCAACGGCAGATCATTCACGGCACGTCCGACGTTGGCAGACCGAAAACCGATTCGGCGCAAGAATCAATCAAACGCATTAATCCCAATGTTGAAGTTGTGATTCATAACACGCGCATCAGCAGCGAGAATGCG